>CP020815.1:517500-532500 GCA_002243705.1 Anoxybacillus flavithermus | reverse complement strand
AGAGGAGGTAACAGCCCTGTAGTCGAAACTTCGTTCCCTCCTGAGTGGATCCTGAGTACGGCGGGACACGAGGAATCCCGTCGGAAGCAGGGAGGACCATCTCCCAAGGCTAAATACTCCCTAGTGACCGATAGTGAACCAGTACCGTGAGGGAAAGGTGAAAAGCACCCCGGGAGGGGAGTGAAAGAGAACCTGAAACCGTGTGCCTACAAGTAGTCAGAGCTCGTTTATGAGTGATGGCGTGCCTTTTGTAGAATGAACCGGCGAGTTACGATCTCGTGCGAGGTTAAGTCGAAAAGACGGAGCCGTAGCGAAAGCGAGTCTGAATAGGGCGTATAGTACGAGGTCGTAGACCCGAAACCAGGTGATCTACCCATGTCCAGGGTGAAGGTAGGGTAATACCTACTGGAGGCCCGAACCCACGCACGTTGAAAAGTGCGGGGATGAGGTGTGGGTAGGGGTGAAATGCCAATCGAACTTGGAGATAGCTGGTTCTCCCCGAAATAGCTTTAGGGCTAGCCTCGAGTTGAGAGTCTTGGAGGTAGAGCACTGATTGGGCTAGGGGCCCTCATCGGGTTACCGAACTCAGTCAAACTCCGAATGCCAATGACTTATACTCGGGAGTCAGACTACGAGTGATAAGATCCGTGGTCAAGAGGGAAACAGCCCAGATCACCAGCTAAGGTCCCAAAGTGTACGTTAAGTGGAAAAGGATGTGGAGTTGCTTAGACAACCAGGATGTTGGCTTAGAAGCAGCCACCATTTAAAGAGTGCGTAATAGCTCACTGGTCGAGTGACTCTGCGCCGAAAATGTACCGGGGCTAAACGTACCACCGAAGCTGTGGGACGACTTACGTCGTCGGTAGGGGAGCGTTCTAAGGGCGTCGAAGCTAGACCGGAAGGACTAGTGGAGCGCTTAGAAGTGAGAATGCCGGTGTGAGTAGCGAAAACAGAGGTGAGAATCCTCTGCACCGAAAGCCTAAGGTTTCCTGAGGAAGGCTCGTCCGCTCAGGGTTAGTCGGGACCTAAGCCGAGGCCGAAAGGCGTAGGCGATGGACAACAGGTTGATATTCCTGTACCACCTCCTCACCGTTTGAGCAATGGGGGGACGCAGGAGGATAGGGTCAGCGCGCGACTGGTTGTGCGCGTCCAAGCAGTTAGGCGCCTCAAGTAGGCAAATCCGCTTGAGTAGGCTGAGCTGTGATGGCGAGGGAAATGTAGTACCGAAGTGCCTGATTCCACACTGCCAAGAAAAGCCTCTAGCGAGGTGAGAGGTGCCCGTACCGCAAACCGACACAGGTAGGCGAGGAGAGAATCCTAAGGTGCGCGGGAGAACTCTCGTTAAGGAACTCGGCAAAATGACCCCGTAACTTCGGGAGAAGGGGTGCTCCCTCGGGTGAATAGCCCAGGGGAGCCGCAGTGAAAAGGCCCAAGCGACTGTTTATCAAAAACACAGGTCTCTGCGAAGCCGTAAGGCGAAGTATAGGGGCTGACACCTGCCCGGTGCTGGAAGGTTAAGGGGAGCGCTTAGCGCAAGCGAAGGTGCGAACCGAAGCCCCAGTAAACGGCGGCCGTAACTATAACGGTCCTAAGGTAGCGAAATTCCTTGTCGGGTAAGTTCCGACCCGCACGAAAGGTGTAACGACTTGGGCACTGTCTCAACGAGAGACCCGGTGAAATCATAGTACCTGTGAAGATGCAGGTTACCCGCGACAGGACGGAAAGACCCCGTGGAGCTTTACTGCAGCCTGATATTGAATGTTGGTGCGACATGTACAGCATAGGTGGGAGACTGAGAAGCCTGGACGCCAGTCTAGGTGGAGTCGCCGTTGGGATACCACCCTTGTCGTACTGAGATTCTAACCCGCACCCCTGATCGGGGTGGGAGACAGTGTCAGGTGGGCAGTTTGACTGGGGCGGTCGCCTCCCAAAGCGTAACGGAGGCGCCCAAAGGTTCCCTCAGAATGGTTGGAAATCATTCGAAGAGTGTAAAGGCAGAAGGGAGCTTGACTGCGAGACCTACAAGTCGAGCAGGGACGAAAGTCGGGCTTAGTGATCCGGTGGTTCCGAATGGAAGGGCCATCGCTCAACGGATAAAAGCTACCCCGGGGATAACAGGCTTATCTCCCCCAAGAGTCCACATCGACGGGGAGGTTTGGCACCTCGATGTCGGCTCATCGCATCCTGGGGCTGTAGTCGGTCCCAAGGGTTGGGCTGTTCGCCCATTAAAGCGGTACGCGAGCTGGGTTCAGAACGTCGTGAGACAGTTCGGTCCCTATCCGTCGCGGGCGTAGGAAATTTGAGAGGAGCTGTCCTTAGTACGAGAGGACCGGGATGGACGCACCGCTGGTGTACCAGTTGTCCCGCCAGGGGCACAGCTGGGTAGCTATGTGCGGAAGGGATAAGCGCTGAAAGCATCTAAGCGTGAAGCCCCCCTCAAGATGAGATTTCCCATCGCGTCAAGCGAGTAAGATCCCTTGAAGATGACAAGGTAGATAGGTCCGAGGTGGAAGCGTGGCGACACGTGCAGCTGACGGATACTAATCGATCGAGGACTTAACTAAACACATACGAAAAGCGAAGGCGACTGTCCAGCCACGAAGAACGCGAAAGGCCTGCGAGGAGGCTGTTGCCGCCACAGCAGGACTGAAGCGATTCGAGGGGGCTAGGAGCCGCAGCTAGACAAAAGAAAAGCGAAGAACGGTTCTTGACTTAGTCAAGAAAACATCCGACGGAGCCGAAAGCTTTTGACGAAGACGTGTGTGCACGTCGAACGGAAAAAGCGCAGGCGCAGGAGGATGTTAGTTCGAAGCTAGACATCACGAAAAGCGAAGGCGACTGTTCTGTTATCTAGTTTTGAAGGAATCATCCTTCGATATATTGCTCGGTGACGATGGCGGAGAGGTCACACCCGTTCCCATCCCGAACACGGAAGTTAAGCTCTCCAGCGCCGATGGTAGTTGGCGGGACACCGCCTGCGAGAGTAGGACGTTGCCGGGCAAGAAAAAGACCAAGACAAGTTAGTCTTGGTCTTTTTTATTATGTAATAAATAGTCATACAAATATTTCGGTACTTTTCGTTCAGTTACATCTAAAAACTGTACGATAAACGGATATGCGTCATTGGAATAACTGTGAAGAAGATCGTACCACCATTCTGTTTCATAACGGCAGATCATACTTAAATTGTATAGTAATAAATAGTGAGCAATGATTTCATGAATATGCTTGTTTTGTCCGTTTGCTTGTTTAAAATATAAATCAAATAAAGGAGTTAGCTCCTCTATCTGCTCTAACAACTGTTTCATGCAAAATTTTTCCCCATATGCATGTTTCACATGAAACATTTTTTCAGAAAAATAAGTAAACAAACCGTGTTTTTGAATTTTTACTTCGTCTTTAAAAAAATCATAGTTTTGTTTTTTTCTCTTTCTCGTTGACACTCCGTGTGCCAAAACGGTAGAGGATTCTGGATAGTCAGCATGAATAGTTAATAAACACGCTTTAAGAAGTTGCACATTTCCATAAAATAATAAAACAGGTTTGATCGCCAATGGTGCTTGGCGAGCTGTGTCATAAAATTTTTTTCCATGTTGTAAGTAGTACATAAACGGATAACAATTATCATAACTTTTCTTTTCTGCGTCTTCTCTCCCTTCTTGTTTGTAGCGTTCAAGTAAAAATTGATGTACGAAATTTGAAGAGTAAAATACTTCCCACATCGTATGCTCTCCTTAGTTAATTGATCGAATTATCTAACATTTTAATGTTTTCTTGACAGAAAAAAGCGAAGTTGATACTCTACTAATTAATATTTCCAAAGTGAGGGGGAAAAACAATGTGGGAAACAAAATTTGCGAAAGAAGGATTAACGTTTGATGATGTCCTTTTAATTCCAGCGAAGTCAGAAGTGTTGCCGCGTGATGTCGACCTAACGGTTGAGCTAAGCAAAACATTAAAATTGAACATCCCGATTATTAGCGCAGGAATGGATACGGTAACAGAGGCGGAAATGGCGATTGCGATGGCGCGCCAAGGAGGATTGGGAATTATTCATAAAAACATGTCAATTGAACAACAGGCGGAACAAGTCGATAAAGTAAAGCGTTCAGAAAGCGGGGTAATTACCGATCCATTCTTTTTAACCCCCGAACATCAAGTATATGATGCGGAACATTTAATGAGTAAATATCGTATTTCAGGCGTTCCAATCGTGAACAATGCTGAAGAACAAAAGCTTGTTGGAATTATTACAAATCGTGATTTACGCTTCATTCAAGATTACTCAATGAAAATTTCTGATGTGATGACAAAAGAAAACTTAATTACTGCTCCTGTTGGAACGACATTAGCAGAAGCTGAAAAAATTTTACAAAAGTACAAAATTGAAAAACTCCCTCTCGTCGACGATCAAGGTGTGTTAAAAGGACTTATCACTATTAAAGATATTGAAAAGGTGATTGAATTTCCAAACGCAGCAAAAGACGCGAAAGGACGTCTTCTTGTCGGGGCGGCTGTTGGGGTGACATCAGATACGATGTTGCGCGTGAAAAAGCTTGTGGAGGCAAACGTTGACGTCATTGTAGTTGATACAGCCCACGGTCATTCTAAAGGAGTGCTTGAAACGGTACGGAAAATTCGCGACACTTATCCGACATTGAACATTATCGCTGGAAATGTCGCGACAGCAGAGGCGACAAGAGATCTAATTGAAGCAGGAGCAAATATCATTAAAGTCGGTATCGGTCCAGGATCAATTTGTACGACACGGGTTGTCGCAGGTGTCGGTGTTCCTCAAATTACAGCCATTTATGATTGTGCAACAGAAGCAAGGAAATATGGTGTTTCGATTATTGCTGATGGGGGAATTAAATATTCTGGTGATATTGTAAAGGCTTTAGCAGCTGGTGGACATGCGGTGATGCTCGGAAGCTTGCTCGCAGGTGTATCTGAAAGTCCGGGGGAAACAGAAATTTATCAAGGTAGACGATTTAAAGTATATCGCGGTATGGGATCAGTTGGAGCGATGGAAAAGGGAAGTAAAGACCGTTATTTTCAAGAAGATAATAAAAAATTTGTTCCGGAAGGCATTGAAGGAAGAGTACCTTATAAAGGGCCGCTTGCTGATACCATTTATCAGCTTGTTGGAGGATTGCGTGCAGGAATGGGCTATTGCGGAACGAGAAATTTAGAAGAACTACGAGAAAAAACGCAATTTGTGCGCATGACTGGAGCAGGACTAAGAGAAAGCCATCCACATGACGTCCAAATTACGAAAGAAGCGCCAAACTATTCACTTATGTAGTAAATACATAGGCAGAGGTGGAAGATTCCTCTGTCTATTTTTTTTTTCAAGAGTATGTTAAAATAACGGTTATGTAAAATAGAGTTGGAGGGTTTGAGCGTGAAAACATGGTACAAGAGCTTCATCATTTCCATTGTAGCAATGTTCTCGTTTATGATGACATTACCGCAACAGACGAAGGCGGAAGAAGACGTGCTCAATATTGAAGCTGATGCTGCTATTCTCGTTGAAGCGGAAACGGGAAAAATTTTATACCAAAAAAATATTGATGCCGTTTTAGGGATTGCTAGTATGACAAAAATGATGACGGAATATTTGTTGCTAGAAGCAATTCATGAAGGACGCGTCAAATGGGATCAAGAATATACAGTAAGTGAGTATGTATATCAAATTTCTCAAAAGCGCGATTTATCGAATGTTCCGTTAAGAAAAGATGGAAAATATACAGTACGTGAATTATACGAAGCAATGGCGATTTACTCAGCGAATGGAGCAACGGTTGCAATCGCAGAAATTGTTGGTGGCTCGGAGACGAATTTCGTGAAGATGATGAATGAAAAAGCGCAAGAGCTAGGATTAAAAGATTATAAGTTTGTCAATGCAACCGGACTAAACAACAAAGATTTAGGGGGATTGCACCCAGCAGGTAGTGGAGATAACGAAGAAAACGTCATGTCTGCTCGTGCTGTAGCGACATTAGCATATCATTTATATCACGAGTTCCCGGAAATTTTAGAAACAGCAAGTATTCCTCGAAAATATTTTCGAGAAGGAACGGATGACCAAATCAAAATGGATAACTGGAACTGGATGCTTCCGGGACTTGTTGCAGCGTATGAAGGTGTAGATGGTATTAAAACAGGATATACAGAGTTTGCAGGGTACTGCTTTACAGGTACAGCAGAGCGAAATGGCATGCGCTTTATTACCGTTGTGATGAATGCAAAAACGAACGGAAAAGGTACGTATTTGTCTCGTTTTGAACAGACGAGAAAAATGTTAGACTATGCGTTTAGCAACTATACTGTGCAAAAGTTGTATCCAAAAGGCTATACGACAAAAAAACATAAAACAGTTACCGTAAAAAAAGGGAAAGAAAAAGAAGTTGCCATCGCGACAAAACAACCACTATCGCTTGTCATTAAGCGCGGGGAAGAAAAAAAATATAAGCCTGTTGTTGTGATTGAAAAAGAAACGTTAACAGCTCCTGTGAAAAAAGGTCAAAAAATTGGATATATGTATGTGAAATATGAAGGAACAGACTACGGCTATTTAACGAAAGAAGGAGAAAAGGCAGCACAAGTTGACATCGTAACACAACAAGCTGTAGAGAAAGCAAATGGCTTCGTTTTAGCGATGCGCGCCATTGGTGAACTGTTTAGCGATATTTGGAGTGGTGCTTCAAACGCGATCAAAGGGTTATTTTAAAGCTCTCTTTTTAGAGGGCTTTAAAATTTTTATTATGATTTTTTTAAAAATTGAGTTAAAATAAAAAAATGTAGCTAGTGTTTCTACACTTTTACCTAGTAAAAACGTATGCTAGAATATGGATAGTGTACTGAAGTAATGAATGGTTGTCGTTAAACTGATTTTTCAGTACAATATCACAATAACGATATACATAATGGGAGGAATGAACGGTGGCGGTTACAGGTACAGAACGTGTAAAACGCGGAATGGCGGAAATGCAAAAAGGTGGCGTCATTATGGACGTCGTGAATGCAGAACAAGCGAAAATCGCAGAAGCAGCAGGTGCTGTTGCAGTGATGGCTCTTGAGCGCGTTCCAGCTGATATTCGTGCAGCTGGTGGCGTTGCCCGTATGGCTGATCCGACAGTTATTGAAGAAGTGATGAAAGCAGTATCTATTCCGGTGATGGCGAAGGCGCGTATCGGTCACTATGTGGAAGCGCGCGTATTAGAGGCGCTCGGTGTAGACTATATTGATGAGAGTGAAGTATTAACGCCAGCAGACGAAGAATTTCATATTGATAAACGTCAATTTACTGTGCCATTTGTATGTGGTTGCCGTGATTTAGGTGAAGCAGCTCGTCGTATTGCCGAAGGTGCCTCTATGCTTCGTACGAAAGGTGAGCCGGGCACAGGGAATATTGTTGAAGCAGTTCGCCATATGCGTAAAGTAAACGCGCAAGTGCGTAAAGTCGTCAGCATGAGCGAAGACGAATTAATGACAGAAGCGAAAAATTTAGGTGCTCCGTTTGAAGTATTATTGGAAATCAAACGTCTCGGTCGCCTTCCTGTCGTTAACTTTGCAGCAGGTGGTGTCGCGACACCAGCCGATGCAGCGTTGATGATGCATTTAGGTGCTGATGGTGTATTTGTTGGTTCTGGTATTTTCAAATCAGAAAACCCTGAAAAATATGCACGTGCTATTGTAGAGGCGACAACTCATTATGAAGATTACGAATTAATTGCCCACTTATCAAAAGGATTAGGTGGAGCGATGAAAGGGATTGATATTTCTTCGTTGCTTCCTGAACAACGAATGCAAGAACGCGGATGGTAATGTAAAGGAGCAATCAATATGGTGAAAATAGGAGTATTAGGATTGCAAGGGGCCGTACGTGAACATGTACGGTCAATTGAAGCGTGTGGTGCAGAAGCGGTAGTGATTAAAAAGGTCGAGCAATTGACACAGATTGATGGCCTTATCATTCCAGGTGGGGAAAGTACGACGATGCGTCGTTTAATGGATAAATACGGGTTTATTGAACCGCTAAAACAATTTGCACGTGAAGGGAAGCCGATGTTTGGAACGTGTGCAGGCTTAATCATTTTAGCGAAAAAAATTGTTGGTTACGATGAGCCGCATCTCGGTTTAATGGATATTACGGTTGAGCGCAACTCATTTGGTCGTCAACGTGAAAGTTTTGAAGCATCTTTAGCAATTAAAGGTGTCGCCGATGACTTTATTGGTGTATTTATTCGAGCTCCGCACATTGTATCTGTAGGAGCCGATGTTGATGTGCTTGCGACATATGAGGATCGCATTGTCGCGGCAAGACAAGGACAATTTTTAGGATGTTCGTTTCATCCAGAATTAACAGACGACCATCGTATGACGCAATACTTTATCAATATGGTGAAAGAGACAAAAGAATAAACGGGTTGCATTTTGTTTAAACTTATAGTACATTATTTCCAAGAAAATGATATGAAGAAAAAGCGATGACAGGAACTAGTAGCAAGCCCTCTTCCTTTCAGAGAGCCGATGGTCGGTGCAAATCGGTAGGAATGACTTGTGAATCCATCCTGGAGCGAGATGCTGAACGCGTTAAGTCAGTAGGCATTTCCGGTGAGAACCGTTATATCTCTCGAGTGGGAGACGTATGTCTTCAACTAGGGTGGCAACGCGGGAGCACTCTCGTCCCTTTCTTTCGGGACGGGAGTTTTTTATTTCATTAATCAAAATAAAAAGGAGGCATGTTGATGTTAGACTTAAAATTTTTACGTACTCATTTTGAAGAAGTAAAACAAAAGCTTCAACATCGTGGTGAGGATTTAGCGGATTTCGAACGATTCGAGCAGCTCGATCGTCGTCGTCGGGAACTCATTGCACAGGCGGAGGAATTAAAAAATAAGCGAAACGATGTGTCGCAACAAATTGCTTTACTAAAGCGTGAAAAAAAAGATGCGGATCATCTCATTGCTGAAATGCGCCAAGTTGGTGATCGGATTAAAGTACTTGATGATGAATTGCGGGAAGTAGAACAACAGCTTGACACATTGCTTTTATCTATTCCAAACATTCCACATGAATCTGTTCCAATTGGTGAATCAGAAGATGATAATGTAGAAATTCGTAAATGGGGTGAACCGCGTTCATTTTCCTTTGAACCGAAACCACATTGGGAAATTGCTGATCAACTTGGAATTTTAGATTTTGAAAGAGCAGCAAAGGTGACAGGAAGCCGATTTGTATTTTATAAAGGACTTGGGGCACGTTTGGAACGTGCATTGATTAACTTTATGTTAGACGTACATGTTGAACAACACGGATACGAAGAAGTTCTTCCGCCATACATCGTTAATCGAGCAAGCATGACGGGAACGGGGCAACTTCCAAAGTTTGAAGAAGATGCGTTTCGAATCGAAAGTGAAGATTACTTTTTAATTCCAACAGCAGAAGTTCCTGTAACAAACTTACATCGTGATGAAATTTTATCAGCAGATGATTTACCAATTAAATACGCTGCTTATAGCGCATGTTTCCGTTCGGAAGCTGGTTCGGCAGGAAGAGATACACGCGGATTAATTCGCCAACATCAGTTTAATAAAGTAGAACTTGTTAAATTTGTCAAACCAGAAGATTCTTACGAAGAGCTCGAAAAGCTAACAAATGATGCAGAGCGTATTTTACAACTACTAGGTTTGCCGTATCGTGTGATGAGCATGTGTACAGCTGATTTAGGTTTTACTGCTGCAAAAAAATATGACATTGAAGTATGGTTACCAAGCTATGGTACGTATCGAGAAATTTCTTCTTGTAGCAATTTTGAAGCGTTTCAAGCTCGTCGTGCAAATATTCGTTTCCGACGTGATCCAAAGGCAAAACCAGAACATGTGCATACGTTAAATGGGTCTGGTCTAGCGATTGGACGAACAGTAGCAGCGATTTTGGAGAATTACCAACAAGAAGATGGAACAGTTGTCATTCCAGAAGTACTTCGACCATATATGGGGGGAAAAGAAGTAATTTCATAAGGGGAGAACTTGCTCCCCTTTTTTATAAAAAATATTGACATACGATGATCATTATGATAGATTAATACATGTCGATACGGAGGAGTACCCAAGTCTGGCTGAAGGGGTCGGTCTTGAAAACCGAGAGGCGTCGAGAGGCGCGCGGGGGTTCGAATCCCTCCTCCTCCGCCATCATTTAGATGTTTGCAAACCACAGCGCATAAAATGGAGATTGTTCATTGAAATAATTCGTTACGATATGTAACGAATTTTTGTTTTATATAAGAATAAAAAGTAAAGGATGCCTGAACTAGGCATCCTTATTTTTTTAACGTGCGATATTGTTCGATCATATATCCAATTTTTGCGACAATCGGTTCGATTGATTGAGCATCACGAATAATATCATATTCATTGATGTTAATACGCAAAACAGGACAAGCATTAAAGCTATTGATCCATCTCTCATATCTTTCATACATTTCTTTCCAATATTCAATTGGCGTCTGCTGTTCCATTGGACGACCGCGCTCACGAATACGTTTAATAATTTCCTCAAAACTTCCTTCCAAATAAATAAGTAAATCAGGATGAGGAAAATATGGTGTCATAACCATCGCTTCAAATAAACTTGTATACGTTTCATAGTCGACTTTCGACATCGTACCTTTTTCATAATGCATTTTTGCAAAAATACCTGTATCTTCATAAATGGAGCGATCTTGGACAAATCCTCCTCCGTATTCAAAAATACGTTTTTGTTCTTTGAATCGTTCAGCGAGAAAGTAAATTTGAAGGTGAAAGCTCCAACGTTTAAAGTCGGCATAAAATTTATCTAAATAAGGATTTGTATCTACTTTTTCAAAAGAAGTGCGAAATTGCAGCGCATCAGCTAACGCTTTTGTCATCGTTGATTTTCCTACACCGACCGTTCCAGCAATGGTAATGACAGCATCGCTCGGAATATGATATTTTTCTCGTAAGTTCATTGTTCTAAGCTCCTTTTGAGAACAGATTGCAGTTCATTTAAAATATAAAATCGATCTTTGTCACGATGAACAAAGTCAAGTTCATCTCCGTTAAATCGCAATACAGGAATGTGGGGATGGGCTTGTTCAAATTGTTCCATTGCTTGTTCATAAGCATGAGATAGTTGTTGTAAATAGTTCGGGTCAATGTTTTTTTCGAATTCGCGACCACGCATAGCAATACGCTCTAACAACGTGTGTAATGAAGCGTGCAAATAAATGACGACATTTGGTTTTGGCATGTCGTTTGTTAAAATGTCATAAATTCGTACATATTTTTCGTACTGCTTTCCTTTTAACGTTTGCTTAGCAAAGATTAAGTTTTTAAAAATATGGTAGTCAGCTACAACCGGTTTCCCATTGTTTAAAAAATTTTTTTCGACATCTTCTAGCTGTTTATAGCGATTACATAGAAAAAACATCTCTGTTTGGAAACTCCATTCTTCGATGTTTTCATAAAATTTACCTAAAAAAGGATTTTCGTCAACAATTTCTTTTAACAGCTCATATTGAAAATGGGTTGAGATGACCTTAGCTAATGATGTTTTTCCAACACCAATTGGGCCTTCCACAGTAATAAAGGGCACGCGGGACATTGTGTAACCTCCTTTAGGTGAAACCGTCTGTGTAGACAGACAAAATTTATTTTAACATAAAATGATTAGTCTGTATGTTGCTTTTTTGTTTTGATATACTTTATAGATGATAAAAAGGTACGGGAGTTTCAAAAGATGAAAAATGATGAGTATTACATGCATTTAGCGATCGAAGAAGCAAAGAAAGCAGAAAAAATAGGAGAAGTGCCTATCGGTGCTGTTATTGTATATAACGACCAAGTCATTGCGCGAGCCCATAATTTGCGCGAACGGGATCAGCGGTCGATTGCTCATGCGGAGCTTTTAGCTATTGATGAAGCATGTAAAAAACTAGGAACGTGGCGACTAGAACAAGCAACGTTGTATGTGACGTTAGAACCTTGTGCCATGTGCGCTGGGGCAATTGTTCTGTCTCGGATCAAACGTGTTGTGTTTGGGGCAAGCGATCCGAAAGGAGGGTGTGCAGGGACATTAATGAACCTATTACAAGAGCCACGTTTTAATCATCAGGTAGAAGTCGTTAGCGGGATATTAGGTGAACAATGCGGAAATATGTTGAGCGAGTTTTTTCGGCAATTGCGTCAACGAAAAAAAGAAGAAAAAAGTAGTATTAATTCCAATTAAATTCCATTGTGTAGTCGTTGCAATTTGTATGAAAAAGAGATATACTTATACTTGCGTTAGAGATAACGCATTGCCGTGCTAAGCGGGGAGGTAGCGGTGCCCTGTACTCGCAATCCGCTCTAGCGAGGCCGAATTCCTTCTTTAGGCTAGTTTGCTGTAGAGTCTGCCTAGAGTAAGTGGTGTTGACGTTTGGGTCCTGCGCAATGGGAATCCGTGAACCCTGTCAGGTCCGGAAGGAAGCAGCAGTAAGCGGACAATCCCATGTGCCGCAGGGGTGCCTGAACCGAGCTAACTACTCTAGTAACGTTTATGGCAGCTAGTCGACAGAAGGTGCACGGCAATTTACATAGATAGGACACAAGCACTTGCTCAAATGGCAAGTGCTTTTTTCATGCGTTTTTTAATGATATAATGATTAGGATACAAGCAAAGAGGAGGGCAGTTTCGTGAGTTATAGAGCTTTATATCGTGTTTTTCGGCCACAAAGCTTTAAAGATGTTGTCGGTCAAGAACACGTCACAAAAACGTTGCAAAATGCCCTGCTTCAACAAAAGATTTCACATGCATATTTATTTTCTGGTCCACGTGGGACAGGAAAAACAAGTATAGCTAAAATTTTCGCTAAAGCGGTAAACTGCGAGCATCGTCCAACAGCAGAGCCATGCAACGAATGTCCGACTTGTTTAGGCATTATGAACGGTTCGATTTCAGATGTGTTAGAGATTGACGCAGCATCAAATAACGGAGTAGATGAAATTCGTGATATTCGCGATAAGGTGAAATTTGCCCCAACCTCAGCACCTTATAAAGTGTATATTATCGATGAAGTGCATATGTTGTCCATCGGGGCGTTTAATGCGTTATTAAAGACATTGGAGGAACCACCGAAACATGTCATTTTTATTTTAGCGACAACAGAGCCTCACAAAATTCCATTAACGATCGTTTCTCGATGTCAGCGGTTTGATTTTCGGCGCATTGAGCTCAAGTCCATCGTTTCACGTTTAAAAACGGTTGTTGCTGAAGAAGGGATAGATGTAGAGGAAGAAGCATTGTTTGCGATTGCGCGTGCTGCTGATGGTGGAATGCGTGATGCGTTAAGCTTGCTTGATCAAGCCATTTCTTTTAGTGATGATCGGGTGTTACTTGAAGATGTGTTAGCGGTTACAGGAGCTGTCTCACAGCGGAAAATTGCCGATTTAATTCATGCGATGTATGAAAAAAAGACGGTTGAGGCGTTACGTCTTTTTCAAGATTTAATGGAACAAGGAAAAGATCCGAATCGTCTTGTCGAAGATTTAATTTATTATTACCGGGATATGCTTTTATATAAAGCAGCCCCACAGCTTGAGGATGTGACGCATCGTATGCTCGTAGATGAGCGATTTCGAGAGCTTTCTGACATGATTCCGACATCGTTCATATATGAAGCGATCGATTTGTTAAGCAAAAGCCAACACGATATGCGTTTGACAAATCATCCACGTATTCATATGGAAGTCACGATCGTAAAACTTTGTTATGAAGAGGAGCATGCGATAAAATCTACTTCCTACCTAGATTTAGAGGAGAAGGTAAAACAGCTTGAGCAACAATTAGAGAAACTAAAAGAAACAGGTGTGAAGCCTTCTGCTTCGGAAGTTAGTGAACCGGTGAAAAAAACGGTAAAACATATTCGTACAGACTATAAAATACCGATAGGACGCATTCATGAAGTGCTTCGACAAGCAACGCATCAGCATTTATCTCTTGTTAAAGGGAATTGGGGGCATGTGCTTGATTTGCTGAAGAAGCAAAATAAAGTGTCCCATGCAGCATTATTACAAGAAAGTGAACCTGTAGCAGCAAGTAGCACAGCTTTTGTGTTAAAATTCAAATATGAAATTCATTGTAAGATGGTTGCTGACAATAGCAACTATGTCAAAGATAATTTAGAGCAAGTATTATTCGAGCTAACAGGGAAAAAACTCGATACGATCCCTGTGCCTGAAAGCGAATGGCTTCAAATTCGCGAGCAGTTCATTCGGCAACAAACAAATGGGGATGAACAACACGAGCAGGAAGACCCATTCATTTCCGAAGCGAAAAAATGGTTTGGTGAAAATTTAATCGAAATTAAAGAATAATGGAGGAATGATGAACATGATGCGTGGAATGGGAAATATGCAAAAAATGATGAAACAGATGCAAAAAATGCAAAAAGATATGGAGAAAGCGCAAGCAGAGTTAGCAGAAAAAACGGTTGAAGGAACAGCAGGAGGCGGAATGGTCACTGTTGTCGCAAATGGTCATAAACAAATTTTAGAAGTAAGAATTAAAGAGGAAGTCGTTGATCCAGAAGATATCGACATGTTGCAAGATTTAGTGCTTGCAGCAACGAATGATGCGTTGAAAAAGGTAGATGAGTTAACAGCAGAAACAATGGGGCAGTTTACAAAAGGATTGAACATACCGGGATTATTCTAGGGGGTTCCTATGTATTATCCAGAGCCGATATCGAAGCTAATCGACAGTTTTATGAAATTGCCAGGCATCGGACCGAAAACGGCCGTCCGTCTGGCGTTTTTTGTGTTAAACATGAAAGAAGATGTAGTACTAGATTTCGCAAAAGCGCTTGTAAATGCGAAAAGAAATTTAACATATTGCTCATCGTGTGGTCATATTACGGATAAAGATCCTTGTTATATTTGCGAAGATGATAAGCGTGATCGTTCCATCATTTGTGTCGTTCAAGATCCGAAAGAC
>CP020815.1:462500-512500 GCA_002243705.1 Anoxybacillus flavithermus | reverse complement strand
TCCTAAGGTGCGCGGGAGAACTCTCGTTAAGGAACTCGGCAAAATGACCCCGTAACTTCGGGAGAAGGGGTGCTCCCTCGGGTGAATAGCCCAGGGGAGCCGCAGTGAAAAGGCCCAAGCGACTGTTTATCAAAAACACAGGTCTCTGCGAAGCCGTAAGGCGAAGTATAGGGGCTGACACCTGCCCGGTGCTGGAAGGTTAAGGGGAGCGCTTAGCGCAAGCGAAGGTGCGAACCGAAGCCCCAGTAAACGGCGGCCGTAACTATAACGGTCCTAAGGTAGCGAAATTCCTTGTCGGGTAAGTTCCGACCCGCACGAAAGGTGTAACGACTTGGGCACTGTCTCAACGAGAGACCCGGTGAAATCATAGTACCTGTGAAGATGCAGGTTACCCGCGACAGGACGGAAAGACCCCGTGGAGCTTTACTGCAGCCTGATATTGAATGTTGGTGCGACATGTACAGCATAGGTGGGAGACTGAGAAGCCTGGACGCCAGTCTAGGTGGAGTCGCCGTTGGGATACCACCCTTGTCGTACTGAGATTCTAACCCGCACCCCTGATCGGGGTGGGAGACAGTGTCAGGTGGGCAGTTTGACTGGGGCGGTCGCCTCCCAAAGCGTAACGGAGGCGCCCAAAGGTTCCCTCAGAATGGTTGGAAATCATTCGAAGAGTGTAAAGGCAGAAGGGAGCTTGACTGCGAGACCTACAAGTCGAGCAGGGACGAAAGTCGGGCTTAGTGATCCGGTGGTTCCGAATGGAAGGGCCATCGCTCAACGGATAAAAGCTACCCCGGGGATAACAGGCTTATCTCCCCCAAGAGTCCACATCGACGGGGAGGTTTGGCACCTCGATGTCGGCTCATCGCATCCTGGGGCTGTAGTCGGTCCCAAGGGTTGGGCTGTTCGCCCATTAAAGCGGTACGCGAGCTGGGTTCAGAACGTCGTGAGACAGTTCGGTCCCTATCCGTCGCGGGCGTAGGAAATTTGAGAGGAGCTGTCCTTAGTACGAGAGGACCGGGATGGACGCACCGCTGGTGTACCAGTTGTCCCGCCAGGGGCACAGCTGGGTAGCTATGTGCGGAAGGGATAAGCGCTGAAAGCATCTAAGCGTGAAGCCCCCCTCAAGATGAGATTTCCCATCGCGTCAAGCGAGTAAGATCCCTTGAAGATGACAAGGTAGATAGGTCCGAGGTGGAAGCGTGGCGACACGTGCAGCTGACGGATACTAATCGATCGAGGACTTAACTAAACACATACGAAAAGCGCAGGCGACTGTCCAGCCACGAAGAACGCGAAAGGCCTGCGAGGAGGCTGTTGCCGCCACAGCAGGACTGAAGCGGTTCGAGGGGCTAGGAGCCGCAGCTAGACATCACGAAAAGCGCAGGCGACTGTTCTGTTATCTAGTTTTGAAGGAATCATCCTTCGATATATTGCTCGGTGACGATGGCGGAGAGGTCACACCCGTTCCCATCCCGAACACGGAAGTTAAGCTCTCCAGCGCCGATGGTAGTTGGCGGGACACCGCCTGCGAGAGTAGGACGTTGCCGGGCAAGAAAAAGACCAAGACTAAATTGTCTCGGTCTTTTTTCTTTTTTGCCCTCCCGCACCAAATGATTATTTCTGAAGTATATTGTTATATGAAACTGGGAAAACTATTGGCGGGAGGTGGAGAACGAATGTGTTATAAAGAAACTTGTATTGTATGTGATGAGCAAAATAAAAAAGGGATTCATGTTTTTCATCATTTCATATGTATGGATTGTCACAACAACTTGATTCAAACCGAAACAAATGATGAAAAATACAAATTTTACGTTGATCGGTTGAAAAGAATAGGAGAGAATAAAATATATTCATAACTGAGGCCCCTACTATGATTAGGGCCTGTTTTATTTTAATATAAAATATATAAAACAACGTGAGCGAGGAAGCGAATAAAGATGGATCAAACGAAAACACCTCTATATACACTTTTACGTGAACATGCTTCGACACAACCGATTTCATTTCACGTACCAGGGCATAAATATGGAGCTGTTTTTTATGAAGAGGCTCTTTTTTCTTTTGCGCCATTATTGCATTTAGACGTAACTGAGCTTTCACATTTAGACGATTTACATCATCCAGCAGGGGCAATTGAACAAGCACAGCAGTTAGCAGCAAATTTGTATGGAGTAAAGCGCACATATTTTTTAGTCAACGGTTCTACGGCTGGTAATTTAGCTATGATTGTAGCCGCGTGTGAAAAAAATAAGAAAGTCATCGTACAACGTAATTGTCATAAATCCATTTTACATGCGCTACATCTTGTTGGGGCAACACCGATTTTTATCTCCCCAGAATTTGATGAAGATGTTCAAGTCATGTCTTTCGTGTCTTTTGAAACAATTTCTCATATGTTACGCAAGCATCCAGATGCGGCTGCACTTATTTTAACAAATCCAAACTATTACGGCATGGCTATTGATTTAACACCAATCATTCAGTTGGCACATTCTTATCGAATCCCTGTTTTAGTTGATGAGGCACATGGTGCTCATTTTGTGCTCGGAGAACCTTTTCCAAAATCGGCGGTTGAGTGTGGGGCGGACATTGTTGTACAATCAGCCCATAAAACGCTCCCAGCTATGACTATGGGGTCTTTTCTACATTTTAATAGCGAACTGGTCGATGAACGTGCGTTAAAATACTTTTTGCAAGTTTTCCAAACAAGTAGCCCGTCTTATCCGATCATGGCTTCACTTGATTTGGCACGCGCTTATGTAGCACGACAAACGCGTGAAACGATTGATGAAATAATTGCCCAAATTCAATTATTTAAACAAGAATTGCGAACAATTGAGGCGATTCATGTTGTGGAATCACGACATCCGCTTATCCGAACAGACTTATTAAAAATTACGTTGCAAACACGTAGCGCACATTCAGGATATGAGTTACAACAGTTATTAGAAATGAATGGGATATTCACGGAAATGGCTGATCCGTATAACGTATTACTTGTCTATCCGCTTGCGAAAATGAAACAACACCGAGACGTTACGGAGCGTATAAAGCGCGCGTTGCAATCCATTCGTCGTGAGCCGCAAAATGAACGAGTACAAATTCAGTTACCGAAACATTGTCAAGCAGTAAGTTATGAATGGACGAAAGGTCGCCAAACAAAAAAAATTTTGCTTCACGATGCAATTGGATGTGTTTGTGCTCAAATGGTTGTCCCTTATCCACCTGGGATTCCTATTTTACTTATCGGAGAAATTGTGACAAGGCAACATATTGAGATCATTCAGCATTTGAAGAAAACGGATGCCTATTTTCAAACAGATATAGACGGAGATTACATCGAAGTGTTTCAGGAGGTATGAGATGAGCTATTTATTTTTTTCATTTGAAGGTCCAGAGGGGGCAGGGAAAACAACGATCGTCCGCATGTTAAAGGATTATTTGAGCGAACAACATGTTGATGTTGTAGCGACACGTGAGCCAGGTGGAATCGACATTGCTGAGCAAATTCGTGCAGTTATTTTGCATCCTAATAACGAACGAATGGATGCGCGGACAGAAGCTTTGCTTTATGCTGCGGCAAGACGACAACATTTAGTTGAAAAAGTGATTCCTGCGTTGAAAGATGGGAAAGTCGTTCTTTGTGATCGCTTTATTGACAGTTCTTTAGCTTATCAAGGTGTAGCGCGCGGTTTAGGGATAGATGAGATATTAGCTATTAATGCATTCGCCATTGAGAATTGGATGCCTACATTAACAATTTATTTTGATATTGATCCATCGCTTGGATTAGCGCGCATTCGCGAAAATGGATCGCGGGAAGTGAATCGACTTGATTTAGAGGAATTATCGTTTCATGAACAAGTGCGCAAAGGGTATATGGTGCTATTAGACCGTTTTCCAAATCGGATAAAAAAAGTGGACGCTACTCAACCGATAACAAAAGTGTTTGAGGACGTATGGGCACTAATTGAGCCTTTAATAAGAAAGTGAGAGGATTTTTATGTCTTGGAAAACGCTTGAAATGAATCAACCGCATGTAGCGAAAACGATTACCAATAGCATAAGAAAAGGAAGAGTGGCCCATGCCTATTTATTTAAAGGACAAAAAGGGACGGGGAAGAAGGAAGCAGCTCTTTTATTTGCGAAGCGTCTGTTTTGTTTGACACATGTGCACGATGAACCTTGTGAAATATGTGTCAACTGTCGACGAATTGAATCTGGTAATCATCCGGATGTTCATCTCGTTATCCCAGATGGAAACTCCATTAAAAAGCAACAAATTGAGCAATTGCAAGAGGAGTTTACAAAAACAGCTGTCGAATCGAGTCGTAAATTATATATTATTGAACATGCTGATCAAATGACTGTTCAAGCAGCCAACAGTTTGCTGAAATTTTTAGAGGAACCATCAGCAAAAACGGTGGCAATTTTGTTAACGGAGCAATTTCATCGCATACTTCCGACCATTGTTTCGCGTTGCCAAGTTGTTTCATTCCATCCGTTGTCAACGGAGCGAATATATGCTTATTTACAGCAAGAAGGTGTAGCGCGAGAGTTAGCGATATTAGCTGCAAGAGTAACGAACAATGTGGAAGAGGCATATCAATTAAGTCAAGATGATTGGTTTGCACAAGCACGAAAAATAGTGATACAATTATATGAAGCATTAAACAAGCAATATGTCCAAGCATTGCTCGTTATTCAGCAACATTGGCTAACTCATTTTACGAATAAAGAGCAAATGAATATAGGATTGGACTTGTTATTATATTTATATAAAGACTTACTATATGTGATACTCGGTGAAAAACAACAAATTGCATACGATGATTGCATAAGCGAATTCCAGCGGTCGCGTTTTCTCTATTCTGAAAAGCAAATTGCTCAACATATGAAAGCAATTTTACAAGCAAAAGCGCGGTTGCATACGAATATGAATCCGCAGCTTTTAATGGAACAGTTAGTATTGCAGTTGCGGGAGGGATCTGCGTTTGTATGAAGTTGTAGGTGTTCGTTTTAAAAAAGCGGGAAAGATTTATTATTTCGACCCGGGGGATTTACCCATTTCAAATGGTGACTATGTTATTGTTGAAACTGTTCGCGGCGTTGAATTTGGGAAGGTTGTTGTAGCTAAAAAGCAAGTCGACGAAAAAGACATTGTTTTGCCGTTGAAAAAAGTGATTCGCCTAGCTGATCAAAAAGATAAGCTTGTTGTAGAAGAAAATAAAAAGGCAGCGGAAGAAGCATACGACATTTGCTTAAAAAAAGTAGAAGAGCATGGATTAGAAATGAAGCTCGTCGATGTGGAGTATACATTTGATCGTAATAAAATCATTTTTTATTTTACTGCTGATGGACGAGTTGATTTCCGTGAACTTGTTAAAGATTTAGCTGCTATTTTCCGCACTAGAATTGAGTTAAGACAAATCGGCGTACGAGATGAAGCAAAAATGTTAGGTGGTATCGGTCCATGTGGACGTATGCTTTGTTGTTCGACGTTTTTAGGTGACTTTGATCCAGTTTCTATAAAAATGGCAAAAGATCAAAATTTATCATTAAATCCGACAAAAATATCAGGATTATGTGGTCGATTAATGTGTTGTTTAAAATATGAAAACGACGAATACGAAACAGCGAAAGAACAGTTGCCTGATTTAGGGGAAATGATCGAAACGCCTCTTGGACTAGGGAAAGTTGTTGGTTTGAACATTTTAGAGCGAGTGTTACAAGTGGAGTTAGTGGAAAAAGATCGGGTTGTCGAGTATACGATTGATGAATTAATAAAAGAAAAAGTTCTTCCTACTCAAGCCACAGAGTGATGGGGTGGATGGCGCGTGAATAAAAAAGAGATTTTCCAATCTGTAACGAGTATCGAGGAGCAAATTGCTCATTTATACAAGCAGCTCGGTGAGTTAAAAAGTTATCTTGGAGAGTTAATCGAAGAAAATCATCGCCTCCAAGTTGAAAATGACCATTTGCGTAGACGGCTCGAGCAGCTGTCTGAGCGAAAAGTTGAACAAGGCAAAAAACAGACGAAAGCGAAATTAGTTGATATAGGGGAAGGATATGACAACTTAGCTCGTTTGTATCAAGAGGGGTTTCACATTTGTAATGTACATTACGGTAGTTTGCGAACCGATGGTGATTGTTTGTTTTGTTTGTCATTTTTAAATAAAAAATAGCCTTTCTGACAAATGGTCTGGAAGGCTATTTTGTTGTAGAAAGAGGGATGAAACATGTTGCGTGAAGATGAACGGCTTGACTATTTGTTAGCAGAAGATATGAAAATTATCCAGAGTCCATCTGTATTTGCATTTTCACTAGATGCGGTATTGCTAGCAAATTTTGTATATGTCCCGATTCAAAAAGGGAATTTAGTTGACTTATGTACGGGAAATGGTGTCATCCCGTTGTTATTAAGTAAACGAACAAAAGGAAAAATTGTTGGCGTGGAAATTCAAGAGAAGATTTATGATATGGCGAAACGAAGCGTGCAATATAACGAATTAGAAAAGCAAATTGAAATCATTCATGGGGATATTAAACATATGCCTGCTTATCTTGGACATAGTAAATTTGACGTTGTGACGTGCAACCCTCCTTATTTTCCAACGCCAAACGAAGAAGAAATCAATAAAAATGAACATTTTGCGATTGCGCGTCACGAAATTTATTGCACGCTAGAGGATGTTATCCGCGTTAGCAGTCAATTGCTCAAGCAAGGTGGAAAAGCTGCTTTTGTTCATCGACCGGAGCGGTTATTAGATATCGTGACATTAATGAGACAATACCGTTTAGAGCCGAAGCGTTTACGTTTTGTTTATCCGAAGGAAGGGAAAGAAGCGAATACCATTTTAATTGAAGGAATGAAAGACGGAAATAAAGGATTAAAAATATTACCGCCGCTCTTTGTATATGAACAAAATGGCGAGTATACGAGCGAGTTAAAACATATTTTATACGGGGAATGAGATGAGATGAACGAGCAAAAAAGTTTTATTGGAGAAGATGGAAAAGGGATTTTGTACATTGTTCCAACACCAATTGGAAATTTAGAAGATATGACGTTGCGTGCGATTGAAACGTTACGAACGGTCGATTTCATCGCGGCTGAAGATACACGCCAAACGAAAAAGTTACTGAATCATTTCGACATTCATACGCCGCTTGTGAGTTACCATGAGCATAATAAACAAGCACGAGGAGAGCATATTATTGCTTCTCTACTGAAAGGTAAGCATGTTGCTTTAGTGAGTGATGCAGGGACGCCAACGATTTCCGATCCCGGCCACGAGCTCGTTGTTGAAGCGCTACATGCACAATGTAAAGTTGTCCCTCTTCCTGGTGCAAATGCAGCGGTTACGGCGTTAACAGCTTCTGGACTACCGACAAATCATTTTTATTTTTACGGATTTTTATCACGACATAAAAAAGAAAAGAAGAAAGAGATCGAACGATTAAAACATATAGAAGATACGCTCATTTTTTATGAGGCACCGCATCGTCTCCAAGAAACGTTAGCGATCATGCATCATATATTCGGAAATCGAAAAATGGCTATTGCGCGCGAATTAACGAAAAAATTTGAGCAGTTTATTCGCGGAACGATTGAAGAGGTGATGCATTGGGCAGAACATCATGAAGTGCGTGGAGAGTTTTGCATTCTTGTGGAAGGAAATCATATGCCAGATGAACAATCAGTATGGTGGAATGATTTAACGATTGTGGAACATGTCAACTATTACGTGGAGGAAAAGCAATATACTTCGAAAGAAGCGATTAAACAAGTGGCGAGAGATCGACAAATGCCGAAGCGAGATATATACGAAGCGTACCATAAGTAAGAAAAAAGTTTCTCTAGAAAAACCTAGAGAAACTTTTTATTTTGATTGTTGAAGAAGGTTTTGAATTTCTTGTAATAATGCTTCTGCGCCTTCTTTGCTTAAAATGATTTTTCCGTCTGCAAGTTTGAAGTTGTCGTCAGATACTTCCCCAGTTACTACGCAAGTCATATTTGGTTTGTATTTTTTCAAAATGATGCGCTCATCGTCTACATAAATTTCTAACGCATCTTTTTCCGCGATACCTAATGTACGGCGCAATTCAATTGGAATAACTACACGACCTAATTCATCTACTTTACGAACAATACCTGTTGATTTCATACTGTTCTCCTCTCCTTCTTTCATCTTTTTTCGTCAATATTCGACAAAATCTCTATGGATTTATCATAACAACTTTTCCATTAAGCGTCAATCCTTTTATATGCAACAATAAAAAAAAATGTATGATTTACATATCGATGCATATAAAATTCGACAAAATGATAGTTGAAATGACAAAAACCAAATCATTTTACAATAGATGCATAACAGTTTTTAACTACTTTTCAAGACGATACAAACATTATTATAAATATTATTCGACAAAATTCAACATAAATTCGACAAAAATGTCGCTATTTTTTCGACAAAATTCGACAAATACATTTTGCTTGTCGACAAGATGATGTCGAATAGTTGACAGCGCTCTCTATTTTTATGTATATTTTGGTGAGATAAGAGGAATAGATGTATTGATCGAGAATACAAGTATGCAATCGCTCTCGTCCTTTGGGCGAGAGCGTTTCTACTACACGTGCGACAAGGAGGGGTACAAGTGACGAAAAAGACGTTTTATATTACTACACCTATTTATTATCCGAGTGATAAATTACATATCGGTCATGCGTATACGACGGTAGCTGGCGATGCAATGGCGAGATATAAACGGATGCGTGGCTACGACGTCATGTATTTAACAGGAACGGATGAACATGGCCAAAAAATCCAGCGAAAAGCGGAAGAAAAAGGGGTTACTCCACAACAGTATGTCGACGAAATTGTTGCAGGCATTAAAGAATTATGGAAGAAGCTTGATATTTCTTATGATGATTTTATTCGCACGACGGAACAACGTCATAAACAAGTTGTCGAAAAAATTTTTGCTCGCCTTTTAGAACAAGGAGATATTTATTTGGATGAATATGAAGGATGGTATTGCACACCTTGTGAATCGTTTTACACGGAGCGACAGCTAGTTGAAGGAAATTGTCCAGACTGCGGGCGTCCTGTAGAAAAAGTAAAAGAACAATCGTACTTTTTCCGTATGAGCAAATATGTTGATCGTTTATTGGCGTTTTATGAAGAAAATCCGCAATTTATTCAGCCAGAATCGCGTAAAAACGAAATGATCAACAATTTCATCAAGCCAGGATTAGAAGACTTAGCTGTATCACGGACGACGTTTGATTGGGGCATTCCTGTTCCTGGAGATCCGAAACATGTCATTTATGTATGGATTGATGCGTTGTCCAACTACATTACTGCGCTAGGATATGGAACGGAAAATGACGAAAAATACAAAACGTATTGGCCGGCCGATGTCCATCTTGTTGGAAAGGAAATTGTTCGTTTCCATACGATTTATTGGCCAATTATGTTGATGGCGCTAGATCTTCCGCTTCCGAAAAAAGTGTTTGCACATGGCTGGTTGCTTATGAAAGACGGAAAAATGTCGAAATCGAAAGGAAATGTTGTCGATCCCGTTACGTTAATTGACCGATATGGGTTGGATGCGTTACGTTACTATTTGCTTCGTGAAGTGCCGTTTGGCTCAGATGGCGTGTTTACACCAGAAGGTTTTGTTGAACGCATTAACTACGATTTAGCGAATGATTTAGGGAACTTGTTAAATCGGACGGTAGCGATGATCGAAAAATATTTTGCTGGTCGTGTTCCTGTATATAGCGGAACGCACACATCGTTTGATGAACAGCTTGTGCAAATGGCATATGATACGGTGAGACAATATGAAGAAGCGATGGAGCAAATGCAATTTTCGCAAGCTCTAACTGCCGTTTGGCAGCTCATTAGTCGCACGAACAAATATATTGATGAAACACAACCATGGGTACTAGCGAAAGACGAAGCAACGCGTGAACAGTTAGCTTCTGTCATGTCACATTTAGCGGAGTCGCTTCGTTATGTAGCTGTTTTATTGCAGCCGTTTTTGACCGCAACGCCAAAACGGATGTTTGCTCAACTAGGCATTCAAGATGAAAAGCTGATGAGCTGGGACAGCTTACAAACGTTTGGTGCTTCACAACATGAGCGAATGGTTGAAAAAGGAGCACCGCTGTTTCCTCGTTTAGACGTTCAAGAGGAAGTGCAATACATTCAATCACAGATGAAGGGGACAGTAGCAAATACAGAAGAAAAACAAGAACAAAACGAGGAAACAAGCGAAGAAATTACAATTGACGATTTTATGAAAGTTGATTTGCGTGTCGCACAAGTGATTCACGCTGAACCAATTCCAAAAGCCGATCGCTTACTTAAGCTGCAACTTGATTTAGGATATGAAAAACGTCAAGTTGTATCAGGTATTGCGAAATATTACAAACCAGAGGACTTAATTGGGAAAAAAGTGATTTGTGTGACGAATTTAAAACCTGTCAAACTGCGTGGAGAATTATCACAGGGTATGATTTTAGCAGGAGAAAAAGATGGTGTATTATCGTTGGCGACAGTAGACGAGTCGCTTCCAAATGGTGCAAAAGTGAAGTAAAGAGGTGTTGCGAAAACACCTCTTTGTTTCTATTTTGTAACGTAATTGTTATATGGCTGTGATTTATGTAACGGGATTGTGTGGTAAACTGAACATCGGAAGAAAAGAGGGATTATATGTTATTTGATACACATGCACATTTAAATGCGACGCAATTTAACGAAGATGTGGGGCAAGTCATTGAACGTGCACGTGCAGAAGGTGTGTCACATATTGTAGTTGTCGGTTTTGATCGCCCGACAATTGAACGCGCCATGGAGTTAGCTGAGCAATATTCGTTTATTTATGCAGCTGTCGGATGGCATCCTGTTGATGCGATTCATATGACTGATGAAGACCTCAGCATGATTGAACGTTTAGCAGCACATCCGAAAGTTGTTGCGCTCGGTGAAATGGGGCTTGACTATTATTGGGATCAATCACCGAAAGACGTACAAAAAGAAGTGTTTCGTAAACAAATTCGTTTAGCAAAAAAGGTGAAGTTGCCGATTATTATACATAATCGCGATGCAACAGCGGACATTGTTGATATTTTACGAGAAGAGAATGCAGGAGAAGTCGGGGGCGTAATGCATTGTTTTAGCGGAAGTATAGAAGTAGCTCGGCAATGTATGGATATGAATTTTTATATTTCGTTTGGTGGTCCTGTTACGTTTAAAAATGCAAAAAAACCGAAAGAAGTAGCAAAAGAAATTCCGCTTGATCGGCTGCTTATTGAAACGGACTGTCCGTATTTAACGCCGCATCCGTTTCGCGGAAAACGAAACGAACCAAGCTACGTAAAGTATGTTGCCGAAGCGATCGCCGAATTAAAAGGGTTATCTTTTGAAGAAGTTGCTCAAAAAACGTCCGACAACGCCAAGCGATTATTCGGCATCATTTGATAGAGAAACGTGTCGATTGATTGAAAGACTTGTCTAAAGAAAAGATAAAACGTGATCGTTCTACATCTTTTTTCACAAGCATACAATAAGCTTGTCGACAAGTCTTTCTTCCCTTATGAAAGAATATTTTGAATAATAGATAATAAGTTTCATAGAGAAGGAGGGTCGTCACGGTCATCTATCGGAAAAGGAGGCGTTTTTATTTTGATTACGTATGTAAAAAAATTATTGCAATCAACATCAAAGAAAAAAATTACGCTAGCTACAGGAGGGTTTCTGTTATTATCTGGAATGACAGGATATGCTAGCTATGAATGGACAAAAGAAACGGTTACGTTATATACGAACGGAAAAGAGCAAAAAGTACGTACCCATGCCAATACAGTCGCTGAGTTACTAAAAGAACAAAACGTTCAGTTAAAACAAGAAGATTTTATTTCTCCTTCACCGCAAGCAAAAATCGTTGATCATCTAACTGTTAAGTGGGAAGCGAGTAAGCCGATTGTGCTCATTGTCGATGGAGTAGAAAAGAAGTTAAGAACGACAGCTAAAACTGTCAAGGATGTATTGGATATTCAACAAATCCAGCTTCGTGACTACGATCAAGTATCGCCGAACGTTGACGAAGTAGTGAAAGAAAATATGAAAATTGTGATAAGTAAAGCGTTTCCAATTACATTAAATGACGGCGGCAAACAGCAACAAGTTTGGTCTACTTCGACTACGGTCGCTGACTTTTTAGCTAAACAACACATTACATTGCGGGAGCTGGATCGCGTTCAACCAAAATTGAATGAAATGATTCAACCAAACACAAAAATAAACATTGTTCGAGTTGAAAAAGTCACCGATGTAGTGGAAGAACCAGTAAATTATACAGTTGTGAAAAAGAAAGACGCACAATTGGAAAAAGGGAAGCAAAAGGTAATTAGCGAAGGCGAAAAAGGGCTTGTCGCCAAGCAGTACGAAGTCATTTTGGAAAACGGAAAAGAAGTATCGCGTAACACGGCTGTTGATTATCCAAAATTAGGCATACTCCTCCCATATATTCGGGCATACTCAAATAAGACAGCTGCCATCTCGGATTTCCATTCGAGAGGAAGTTGCCCAGAGAAAAAACGACGGACAAACGAAAGAAAGGTAAGGGACGAGGTTGTCCGTTTTTCCGTTCGATGATATAGCCATCTCAGTAACACATAAGCGATAAATGCCGCAAAAAGTTGGTTGTATACCGCATGCTCGTTGGTGCCAAATAAGGTCGGAACGTTTAGATATTGCTTGATCCATCGGAAAAACACTTCCACTGTCCAACGTTCTTGATACATCTCGGCAATCTTTTCCGCCGATGCCTCTAAGACGTTCGTGACCACATGGATTTCATGCTCGTTCGCATCCTGAAAGATCACGACGCGATGGCGCTTTTTGGAGCGACATTGTTTCGTTCCTAACCGGCAAGTAAAATCCGCCACAATAGAAGAAGAGGAGGAAGAAAGGCGCTTTAGGCTCTTTTTTTGATGGATCTCGACATTGTCTTTCATCCGAATCACAAACGGTTGCTTCTGTTCGACAAACCGATCGAGGCGTTCAATTTTAAAGTACGCTCGATCTTCGACAAGAACCGTTTGTACGTCTGTGAGCCGCTCTCCCACCGGTCCATCGTGGCGCAACCCTACGGTTTCTACGATGTCGCTCGGCATTTGTTGCTCAGGGGAATACGCGACGTGCATTTTCACTCCGGATCGTTCCCCATGATAGGGTGCCCATGTCAGGCGGTTTTTCCCCACGGTGACGGTCGTGGAGTCTACTATACGCAATGCTTTTGGAAAGCGAAGCGAACGGCGGGTTTGGCGATTGCACTTAGAAACAACCAAAGCAAATAAGCGCTTCATCACCTCGTACGGAACTTCTTTCGCTTTCTTAGAAACCGTCGAGTAATGAAACGTCGGCAATCCGTACATTTTCGCCACATCGGCACCATGACGGAAACTTTTCCATTCGTGAAGTGCCGCCAGCAGAAAAAAATCAACCAACGTGCGCACCGTAAACGTCCGCGAAGTGTCATGGTAGCCAACGGCTTCGGTAATCGACTGGAGATCTTCATCAGAAACAATTTTTTGCATCAAATTTGGGAGTGTGGTATGCTTGTGCATAGAGAGCACCTCCTAGGTTTGTTTGTGTTGTTACTTACATTCTACAGGAAAGGTGCTCTTTTTTCTATGTTTTTTATGGATATTACTGGTTAATCAACACGCCTGATCGCGTAAATTAATTAAAACGGAGACAATTAAACCGAGCAAAAATCGCATTGTTGCGATTGGAACAAAGCCAGTTGCCAGAATATTAGCCTCGCGTGGAAGTGGTGAAGTGTCCGAAGAACTTTACGTGATCGCTACAGCGTATACAGCATATTGTGGAGGATGTTCTGGAACAACAGCAACAGGTGTCGATTTGCGTGCAAATCCAAACGCAAAAGTAATTGCTGTTGATCCGCGCGTTATTCCGCTCGGAACGAAAGTATACGTAGAGGGGTACGGATATGCAGTTGCGGCCGACACAGGGAAAAATGTAAAGGGATATAAAATCGACTTATTTTTCCCTGATAAATCAGCTGCGTATCGCTGGGGCACGAAACGTGTGAAAATAAAAATTATAAAGTAATAACAGAGGGTTTCGCGATCCTCTGTTTTTTTCGTTATAATGGGTAAAGAACAATTAAAAGATGGAGGCTTTTATGAAAATTAAGGAAATTATCGTTGTGGAAGGGCGCGATGACACTGTAGCGATTCGTCGTGCGGTAGATGCTGATACGATTGAAACGAACGGTGCAGCTATTAACGATGAAACGATCGAACGCATTCGTTTAGCTCAACAACAGCGCGGAGTCATTATTTTTACCGATCCGGATTATCCGGGTGAAAAAATTCGTAAAACAATTGCTGAACGTGTGCCGGGATGCAAACATGCCTTTTTAACGCGTGAAGAAGCGCGAGGAAAGCGCGGAAAAGGTCTCGGTGTTGAGCACGCTTCGATTGAAGCGATTCGCACAGCGTTATTGAACGTTTACGAGGAAATGATTGATCCGGAAGAAGAAATATCATTTCAACAGCTTGTCGATGCAGGGTTAATTGGTGGTCCATTCGCACGCGCTCGCCGTGAGCGGTTAGGTCAATTATTAAAAATTGGTTATACAAACGGAAAACAGCTGCATAAACGGTTACAAATGTTTCAAATTTCAAAAGAACAATTTATAGAAGCGATGAAGCAAGTCATACAGGAGGAAGAACATGTATAAAGATATTGCTACACCGACCCGTACAAAAGAAATTTTAGAGAAGTATGGCTTTTCGTTCAAAAAAAGTTTAGGTCAAAATTTTTTAATTGAGCCGAATATTTTACATCGCATTGTTGATTTCGCTCAACTTTCTGAACGAACAGGTGTCATTGAAATTGGACCAGGAATCGGGGCGCTTACGGAGCAACTAGCGCGGCGAGCCAAAAAAGTGGTCGCATTTGAAATTGATCAACGGCTTCTTCCTATTTTAGCAGATACGCTTTCCCCATATACGAATGTATCAATCATTCACGAAGATATATTAAAAGCAGATGTACAACAAGTGATAGCGGAACAGTTCACAGATGTTGATGATATTATGGTTGTTGCCAACTTGCCGTATTACGTCACGACACCAATTATTATGAAGTTGTTGACTGATCGTTTACCTATTCGCGGTATGGTCGTTATGTTACAAAAAGAGGTGGCTGATCGTATGGCAGCGAAACCAGGCACAAAAGATTATGGTTCTTTGACGATTGCTGTGCAATATTATACGCATGCTGAAACGGTGATGCATGTGCCGAGAACGGTATTTGTGCCAAAGCCAAATGTCGATTCTGCCGTTATTCGTTTATTGAAACGAGAGCAACCTGCCGTTTCTGTCTCGAATGAAGATTTTTTCTTTGCTGTCGTTCGTGCGAGTTTTGGACAGCGGCGGAAAACGATTTTAAATAATTTACTGAACCAATTGCCAAACGGCAAGGAGAAAAAAGAACAGATTGAAAATGCGCTCGCGAATGCTGGTATTGATCCGAAACGTAGAGGAGAGACGCTCGCCATTGCTGAGTTCGCTACATTAAGCGAACAGCTATATCCCATTTTTTATGAAGAGGCTTAATGCCTCTTTTTTTACACGTTCCATCCTTTCGTTGCATATGTTACAAACAAAACAAACGAAAGGGCGGGCGTGTATGATTCAAGTGGGAGATATTGTTGCACGAAAATCGTATGAATGTGATATTTTGTTTCGGGTTATTGATATAAAAGAAAAAGAAGGGGAAAAAGAAGCTATTTTATATGGGGAGGATGTTCGCCTTATAGCCGATGCTCCGTTTTCTGATTTAGTTGTTATTGACGAGCGGGAAAAAAAGAGAAGAAAAGAAGAAGAAAAGCGGCATATTGAGCAGTGCTATAAATTGTTGCGTCAAGATTATCGGTTGCTACGAGAAAAAAGTGAATATGATGCGACAGGCGGATATGAAGTGAAAATGGATTTTTTCCAACTACCGGGACGTGTGCTTCATATGGATGGCGACCCGCTTTATTTAAGAAAATGCATGCAACTGTATGAACGAATCGGGGTCCCGGTATATGGTGTTCATTGTCATGAAACAGATATGCCCGATCGTATTATTCCACTACTTGAACAAGTGCGCCCAGATATTTTAGTTGTAACAGGGCATGATGCGTATTCAAAATCGAAAGGACCGGTACATGATTTAAAGGCGTATCGTCATTCGAAATATTTTGTACAAACGGTGAAACAGGCACGCAAAAAAATTCCGAATCTCGATCAACTTGTCATTTTTGCCGGGGCGTGTCAATCTCATTTTGAATCGCTTATTCGGGCAGGCGCGAACTTTGCAAGCTCTCCTGCACGCGTCAATATTCATGCGCTTGATCCCGTATATATTGTTTCACGGGTTAGTTTCACTCCTTTTATGGATCGAATTAACGTATGGGATGTATTAAGAAATACATTGACAGGGGAAAAAGGGCTTGGTGGGGTTGAAACGCGCGGTGTTTTGCGGACAGGGATGCCTTTTCGAACGATGGATGAGCAAACATAAACAACAAACCTCTTGTCTTTTTGCCTTCGTGGTAAAAAGACAAGGATATCATTTTGTTTTTTAACACTTTTTGTACATAATTTTTTCTATTATTGTCCATAATAAAAACAAAAGTATTGACATAAAATATTTTTTGTTGATATAATTCTTATTTTTTGACTTATTCATTTTCGTTTGTTATACTACGTAATAGTGAGGTGGATACGATGGGAAAAACATTGTCGGAAATTAAAAAAGTGTTGGATTCGAATCTCGGTAAAAGATTGACGTTAAAAGCGAACGGTGGGCGTCGAAAGACAATCGAGCGTTGCGGCGTGTTAGCCCAAACATATCCGTCCGTATTTGTTGTTGAACTCGATCAAGAAGAAAACGCTTTTGAACGTGTATCATACAGTTATGCAGACGTGTTGACGGAGACGGTGCAACTTACATTTTTAGATGATGAACAAGTAGCAATAAGCAGCTCACATTCATGACGGTTAAGGAGGCGACCAATATCGGTGGTCTCTTTTTTTGTAGCTATTGAAAAGGTACGTATTTGTTCGCTATTTTTTGTGGTAAAATGTCGATAGGAGTTTGAAGTCGGAAAAGTAGGTGAACGGTTTGAGGTTGTTAGTGAAAGCACCAGCAAAAATTAATTTATCCCTCGATGTATTACATAAGCGTCCAGACGGCTACCATGAAGTAAAAATGGTGATGACGACGATTGATTTAGCTGACCGTGTGGAGTTAACGGATTTGTATAGCGATACGATCCAAATTATTTCACATAATCGCTTTGTGCCAGATGATGAACGAAATTTAGCATATCAAGCAGCTAAATTGTTGAAAGAAAAGCTAGGTGTTCGTCGGGGGGTAGCGATTTCCATTACGAAGTATATTCCCGTTGCGGCAGGTCTTGCAGGTGGAAGCAGCGATGCAGCTGCGACGTTACGTGGATTAAATAAACTATGGGGGTTAGGTTTAAGTTTAGACGAGCTCGCTGAAATTGGAGCGGAGATTGGCTCGGACGTTCCGTTTTGCGTATACGGAGGAACAGCGATTGCGACAGGACGGGGAGAGAAAATTGAGCATATTCCTGCACCACCGTCAAGCTGGGTTATTTTAGCAAAACCAACAATTGGTGTATCGACGGCAGAGGTGTACCGAAATTTACAACTACAATCTGTGAATCATCCAGATGTAGACGGGATGGTTGCCGCGATTAGAGAAAAAGATTACGAAAAAATTTGTGCGCTTGCTGGGAACGTATTAGAAAGTGTCACGCTAAACATGTATCCTGAAGTTGCACAAATTAAGGAACAAATGAAACGTTTTGGTGCAGATGTATCATTAATGAGCGGAAGTGGCCCAACGGTGTTTGGTCTTGTTCAACATGATTCGCGGTTACAACGTGTATATAATGGTTTGCGTGGTTTTTGCGAACACGTATATGCTGTTCGATTAATTGGGGAAAGGCATGAACAATAAAGGAGGAGTTATCGTATGAAATTAAGGCGAAGTAGTCGGCTTGTCGATATGACACACTATTTGCTTTATCATCCACATCAGCTCGTCCCGCTTACTTTTTTTGCGGAGCGATACGGATCAGCGAAATCGTCGATTAGCGAAGATTTAGCTATTATTAAGCAAACGTTTGAACAGCAAGGAATCGGTTTGTTGCGTACGCTTCCTGGGGCAGCCGGTGGAGTGCAATACGTACCAAAAATATCAGAAACGGAAGCGAAACAATTTATTCAGCAACTATGTACAAGCTTAGCTGATCCCGATCGGCTATTGCCAGGGGGCTATTTGTATATGACAGATTTGCTTGGCGATACGCGCATCGTTAACCAAATTGGTCGCTTATATGCTTCTGCGTTTGCCCATGAACATATCGATTTTGTTGTAACTGTCGCGACGAAAGGGATTCCTTTAGCTTACGCTGTTGCAAGCTTTTTAAATGTACCTGTCGTCATTATTCGCCGCGACAGTAAAGTGACAGAAGGGTCAATGGTCAGTATCAACTACGTATCTGGTTCGTCTAAACGTATTCAAACGATGGTGCTATCGAAGCGAAGTTTGACAGAAGGAGCGAACGTCTTAATCATCGATGATTTTATGAAAGCGGGCGGAACCATTAATGGTATGATTAGTTTGCTTGCAGAATTCCACGCAAACGTTGTTGGGATTGGTGTGCTTGTTGAATCGGAAGAAGCAGAAGAACGACTCGTTGATGAATATGTTTCACTCGTGAAACTAACATCTGTCAATGTAAAAGAAAAACAAATTACAGTAGAAGAAGGAAATTACTTTCATTTTGTCAAATAAATAAAATGATTTTTTACATACAGGAGGAAGAGACATGAAAGTTGTACACACAAATCAAGCTCCACAAGCCATTGGACCATATTCACAAGGCATTATCGTCAACAACATGTTTTACAGTTCTGGACAAATTGCTTTAACTCCTGAAGGAGAAATGGTGCAAGGGGATATTCAAGCACAAACGCATCAAGTATTCAAAAATTTGCAAGCGGTGCTTGAAGCGGCAGGAGCGTCTTTAGAAACGGTTGTGAAAACAACGGTGTTTTTAAAAGACATGAACGATTTTGTGGCGATGAATGAAGTATATGGCCAATATTTCCGCGATCATAAACCAGCGCGTTCTGCTGTTGAAGTTGCTCGTTTACCAAAAGACGCGTTAATTGAAATTGAAGTTGTTGCGCTTGTTAAACAATCGTAAAAAAATTTTTTAAAGTTAGCAGGAAAATAAAAAACGACGTGGAATAAATTCAATTAAGTTCTTATATAGGGAAAAGGTGGTGAACAGAATGGAAGTAACTGACGTGAGATTACGCCGCGTGAATACCGAAGGACGTATGAGAGCGATTGCCTCGATCACTTTGGATCATGAATTTGTTGTTCATGATATTCGTGTCATCGAAGGCAATAACGGCTTGTTTGTCGCCATGCCAAGCAAGCGTACTCCTGACGGGGAATTCCGTGACATCGCTCATCCAATTAACTCAACAACCCGCGGGAAAATCCAAGAGGCTGTTTTAGCTGAATATCACCGTGCCGGTGAGTTGGAAAAAGAGCTTGAAGAAGCAGGTGCTTCGTAATTATAAGAAAAAGGACCCTCTCGAGAAGAAGGGTCCTTTTCATATGGAGAATGACATTTGTTTGATTAACAAAGAACATATAGTGAAAATGATGAATTTTTTTGGTAGATGACAATGTTTCCTTGAAATACATACATAATTGATATATATTCAATATGGATAAAGAGAGGTATGGAGGCCTTACGATGAGACGATATGCGATCATTTTAGCGGCTGGACAGGGGACGCGCATGCGTTCAAAGCTGTATAAAGTGTTGCACCCTGTCTGTGGAAAGCCGATGGTACAACATGTAGTGGATGCGATTTCTACATTGCATGTAGACCGACTAATTACGGTTGTTGGTTTTGGAGCAGAACGAGTAAAAGAACAACTCGGCAGTCAAAGTGAATATGTCATTCAAGAACAACAACTTGGGACGGCACATGCTGTTTTGCAAGCAGCACCTCATTTAGCTGATAAAGATGGTGTGACTCTCGTTGTTTGTGGAGATACGCCATTGATCACCTCAGAAACGATGGAAGCGCTTTTACAACATCATTTACAAACAAAAGCGAAAGCAACGATTTTAACCGCCCTTGCAGAAGATCCAACAGGATACGGTCGCATTGTCCGAAATGAAGATGGACATGTCGAAAAAATTGTAGAACATAAAGACGCAACAGAAGAAGAACGAAACATTCGAGAAATTAATACAGGGACATATTGTTTCGATAATCGTGCATTATTTGAAGCGCTTACGAAAGTGTCAAACGACAATGCACAAGGAGAATATTATTTACCAGATGTCATCGAAATTTTGAAAAAACAAGGCGAAATCATTTCAGCATATGAAACACCAGTGTTTGAAGAAACGTTAGGTGTAAATGACCGCATTGCGCTTGCACAAGCAGAAAAAATTATGCGTGCGCGCATTCATCGTAAACATATGGCAAATGGTGTGACAATCATCGATCCAGAGCATACGTATATAGGACCAGATGTACACATTGGACAGGATACAATCATTTATCCAGGGACATGGATTGAGGGGCATACGGTGATCGGTGAAAACTGTATCATCGGACCGAATAGTGAAGTGAAAAATAGCCGTATTGGCAACGACACATTGATTCGTCATTCGGTTGTACATGATAGTGAAGTAGGATCAGATGTAACTATCGGTCCATTTGCGCATATTCGTCCGCTATGTAAAATTGGTGATGATGTGAGAATCGGAAACTTCGTCGAAATAAAAAAAGCGACGTTTGGAGACGGCAGTAAAGCATCGCACTTAAGTTATATTGGGGACGCTGAAGTAGGCGCACATGTCAATATTGGTTGCGGAACCATTACAGTAAATTATGATGGTGTCAATAAATACGTGACAAAAATTGAGGATGGTGCGTTTATTGGCTGTAATTCGAATTTAATTGCTCCTGTTACGGTCGGAAGTGGGGCGTATGTAGCGGCTGGTTCCACGATTACCGATGATGTACCTAGTGAAGCTTTAGCTATCGCTCGTGCTCGACAAACAAATAAAGAAAATTATGTTGAACGTCTACAAGCGAAGAAAAAATCCTAATGGAGGTTCATTGACCCATGTCTCAGTATTTAAATTCTAATTTAAAGTTATTTTCGTTAAACTCTAATCCAATCTTAGCCCAAGAAATCGCAAAAGTGATTGGTGTTGAATTAGGAAAGTGTTCCGTTTCTCGTTTTAGCGATGGGGAAATTCAAATTAACATTGAGGAAAGTATTCGTGGATGCGACGTTTATGTTATTCAATCAACGAGCGCACCTGTGAATGAGCATTTAATGGAGTTACTTATTATGATTGACGCATTAAAGCGAGCATCTGCAAAAACAATTAATATCGTTATGCCATACTACGGATATGCTCGTCAAGATCGCAAGGCGCGTTCACGTGAGCCAATTACGGCGAAGCTAGTTGCCAATTTATTAGAGACAGCGGGTGCTACTCGCGTGATTACACTCGACTTACATGCGCCACAAATTCAAGGATTTTTCGATATTCCAATCGATCATTTAATGGGAGTTCCGATTTTAGCGGATTACTTTAAGGAAAAGCAACTTGATGATATTGTCATCGTTTCTCCAGATCATGGTGGCGTGACGCGTGCACGGAAAATGGCAGATCGTCTGAAAGCACCGATCGCTATTATTGACAAGCGTCGTCCGAAACCAAATGTAGCAGAAGTGATGAACATTATTGGTAATGTACAAGGAAAAACGACGATTTTAGTGGACGATATTATTGATACAGCTGGAACAATCACTTTAGCAGCAAATGCGTTAGCTGAGCATGGGGCAAAAGAAGTGTATGCATGTTGTACGCACCCAGTTTTATCAGGTCCAGCGATTGAACGAATTGAAAATTCGAAAATTAAAGAGCTTGTTGTCACGAATACAATTGCGATTCCTGAAGAAAAGAAAACGAATAAAATTGTCGAGCTATCTGTTGCTCCTCTGATTGGTGAAGCAATTATTCGCGTACACGAAGAGCAGTCGATTAGCGCGTTGTTTGACTAATGACGTTTAGACCTTCCTATTTTAGGGGAAGCTATGAGCGATGCTAAAATAGGAAGGTGATTTCATTGTTACAACTTCAATTGCGTACAGATCATCGACGTTCTTACGTCAAACAAATGCGGAAACAAGGTCACATCCCGGCTGTGTTGTACGGGAAAACGACGAATAGCCAACCTGTTTTTGTTGATGCGGCTGAGTTTTTAAAACAGTTGCGGGCTACAGGTGGCACAGGTCTTTTAGACGCAAAGATGAACGACCATCATATTCGTATCATCGTTCGCGATATGCAAAAACACCCGATTCGCCATGATATTATTCATATTGACTTTTTAGCTGTTGATGCAAAAACAGAAATCGATGTCCACGTTCCGATTCATCTCGTTGGTGAAGCAGCTGGCGTGAAAGATGGGGGCGTATTGCAACAAGCAATGCATCAGTTGTCCATTCGGGTGTTGCCGTCAAACATCCCTCCATCCATTGATGTCGACATAACGAATTTGCAAGTAGGCGATGTCATTACAGTTTCACATATTCAAACAAACGGTGCTTACGAAATCAATCACGATCCAACAGAAGTGATCGCTTCGATTTTGCCACCAAAACAAGAAGAAGAAATTCATAGCGGTGAAGAACAAGAACCGGGGAGACCAGAATCGGAAGAAGGACGCGAAACAACACCGTGACGGACGTAGCCATCATTGGTTACGTCTTTTGCGGTATGGAGAGAAGGAGCAGGGAAATGGTAAAGTTGTTTGTTGGTTTAGGGAATCCTGGAAAAGAATATGAACAAACGAGGCATAATGTAGGCTTTATGGTGATTGACGAGCTCGCTCATCGCTGGGGACTTTCGCTTAATCAAACGAAGTTCCAAGGCATATTTACAAGCGGTGTGATTGCGGGTGAAAAAGTCATATTATGCAAACCGCTTACATATATGAACTTATCGGGTGAATGCGTTCGACCGTTGATGGACTATTATAATATTGATGTCGACGATCTCATTGTCATTTACGACGACCTAGATTTGTCAACCGGAACGGTCCGCTTGCGTCCAAAGGGAAGCGCTGGCGGTCATAACGGAATGAAATCGCTTATTCATCATTTGAAAACAGAGCAATTTAAACGCATTCGCATCGGCATTGATCGGCCGAAAAATGGAATGAGAGTGAGTGACTACGTATTAGGGCGATGGACAGCGGAAGAGAAAATACAAATCGAGCAAGCCATTCAAAAGGCGGCCGATGCGTGCGAACGATCGTTGAAAATTTCATTTGCGCAAGTGATGAACGAATTTAATAAGTAATGAATAATTCCCGACTAAATGGTTCAAAATGTATTCGATTACAACAACCATTTGGGAGGGACACATATGGCATTGCATTACTATTGTCGCCATTGTGGCGTAAAAATCGGGACGATTGATGGACTTGAGTTAGAGAGTGAAAAATTGGGGTTTCATCGATTAACAGAAGAAGAAAGGTTAGATATGATTCAATATCTTCCGACAGGGGAAATTTGCGTCAAGGCGATTTGCGAAGATTGCCAGGAGGCGTTAGATCGAAATCCTGATCTTCACCAATACGAAAAATTTATTCAATGATTGGCTTTGGGTTACCCAAAGCGTTTTTGTATTTATGTTTGGAGAGGGGGGGTTTTTTTGCGCGGATTACGACAATATTTTATTCATCACGCGGACATGCAATCGGTTGCAGAAGGGGTTCGCAATGGTTTAAAGGAACAGCTTGTGACCGGTTTGTCTGGTTCTGCCCGTTCTGTTTTCATTTCTTCTCTATATGAGGATACTGAGCGACCTTTATGCATTGTGACGCACAATTTATTTCAAGCGCAAAAAATATATGATGATCTCATTCAATTAATTGATGAGGAAGAAGTGTTTCTTTATCCTGTCAATGAATTAATTGCAGCTGAATTAGCTGTAGCTAGTCCGGAATTGCGAGCACAACGATTAGAAGTGTTAAACTATTGGTGTGAGCGGAAAAAAGGAATTGTTATCGCTCCCATTGCTGCACTTCGACGACTATTGCCACCGAAAGATGTATGGCAACGTTATCAACTTCATTTTCGCGTCGGTGAGCAAATGGATGTAGAACATTGTTTAAAACAATTTGTTGCGATGGGATATGAACGTGTGTCTGTTGTTTCAACTCCGGGGGAATTTAGCGTCCGAGGAGGTATTATTGATATTTATCCGCTTACAGCTGAGCTTCCTTATCGTATTGAGCTATTCGACGTGGAGATCGAGTCAATTCGGACATTTTCAGTCGATGATCAACGTTCGGTGGCTGAGATAGATGAGGTGTTAATTGGACCGGCAACTGAACTGATCGTTGAACAACAACATATAAACGAAGCGATTCAACAGCTAGAAGCAAAACTTCATGATACGTTGCAACATATTCATGATGAAAAAACGAAAAATCGTTTATATGAACATGTATCATTTGAATTGGAGCAGTTGAAAAACGGAAAATCAATCGAAGAAATGTACAAATATTTCTCGCTCTTCTATCCTTCTGCTGCAAGTTTGCTAGATTACATTCCAGAGCACGGTGTCGTCATCATCGATGAAATGAGTCGTATTCAAGAAGTAGCAGAAAAACTGGAACAGGAAGAGGCAGAATGGTACACAAACTTATTAGAAGAAGGAAAGATTGTGCAAAGTGTCTCGATTTCTCATTCGTTTCCAGAAGTATTGCAAAAACGGATGAGATCAACGATTTACTTGTCTTTATTTTTACGTCATATTCCATACACGCATCCTCAAAACATTGTTAATGTATCTTGTAAGCAAATGCAAGTGTTTTACAGTCAAATGCAGTTGTTAAAGGGAGAAGTTGAGCGGTGGCAAAAGGGGAATTATGCTGTCGTTTTGTTAGCAGGAAATGAAGAGCGAGCGAAAAAACTGAAACAAACGTTAGAAGATTATGAGATTGATGCTATCCAAATCGGGAAAGATGATGCATTATTGCATGGGAAATGTCAAATTGTCCCGTCTGGGTTAGTTGCAGGCTTTGAATTGCCGATGCAAAAACTCGCCGTCATTACAGAAGAAGAGCTATTTAAAAAGCGAATGAAACGTCCTGTGCGACGCCAAAAATTGTCGAACGCGGAACGGATTAAAAGTTATACAGATTTAAAAGTCGGCGACTATGTCGTCCACGTCAATCATGGAATCGGAAAATATTTAGGGATCGAAACGTTAGAAATTAACGGTGTTCATAAAGATTACATTCATATTCAATATCAAGGGAATGATACGTTATACGTTCCTGTTGATCAAATGGATCTCGTCCAAAAATATGTCGGTTCAGAAGGAAAAGAGCCGAAAATTTATAAATTAGGTGGAACAGAGTGGAAGAAAGTAAAGAAGAAAGTAGAGTCTTCTGTTCAGGATATTGCCGAGGACTTGATGAAATTATATGCAGAGCGAGAAGCGAGCAAAGGGTACGCTTTTTCACCGGATAACGAGATGCAAAGGGAATTTGAAGCGGCGTTCCCATATCAAGAGACGGAAGATCAGCTTCGTTCCATTCGTGAAATTAAACGCGATATGGAAAGCGAACGGCCGATGGATCGATTGCTATGTGGGGATGTTGGTTACGGAAAGACAGAAGTAGCGTTGCGAGCGGCTTTTAAAGCGATCATGGACGGAAAACAAGTTGCCTTTCTCGTACCGACAACGATTTTAGCGCAACAACATTACGAAACAGTACGTGAACGTTTTCAAGGGTACCCGATTCACGTCGGTTTATTGAGTCGTTTTCGCACGAAAAAGCAACAAACCGAAACAATCCAAGGCTTAAAAGACGGTACAATTGATATGGTTATTGGAACACATCGGCTTTTATCAAAAGACGTATCGTTTAAAGATCTAGGTTTATTAATTATTGACGAGGAGCAACGGTTCGGTGTTGCTCATAAAGAAAAAATTAAACAACTAAAAACAAATATCGATGTATTAACGTTAACCGCTACACCGATCCCGCGCACGTTACATATGTCGCTTATCGGTGTCCGCGATTTGTCCGTCATCGAAACACCTCCGGAAAATCGTTTCCCTGTACAAACGTATGTGATGGAATACAGCCCAATCATTGTGCGAGAGGCGATTGAACGCGAAATGGCGCGCGGAGGACAAGTGTTTTTTCTTTATAATCGCGTTGAAGATATTGATCGAAAGGCAGAAGAAATTTCGGCGCTCGTACCTGATGCTCGCGTGACATATGCACACGGAAGAATGTCCGAACATGAACTTGAAGCGGTCATGCTTGCGTTTTTAGAAGGTCAATATGATGTACTAGTGAGTACGACGATCATCGAAACAGGTGTTGACATTCCAAATGTGAATACGTTAATCGTTTATGATGCGGATAAGATGGGTCTTTCACAACTATATCAATTGCGCGGGCGCGTAGGACGTTCCAATCGTATTGCGTATGCGTATTTTACGTACCGAAAAGATAAGGTGCTAAATGAAATAGCAGAAAAACGATTGCAAGCCATTAAAGAGTTTACCGAGCTTGGATCTGGCTTCAAAATTGCGATGCGCGATTTATCTATCCGAGGAGCTGGCAACTTATTAGGGGCACAACAACACGGTTTTATTGATTCCGTCGGCTTTGAGCTTTATTCGCAAATGTTGAAAGAAGCGATTGAAGAAAAACGAGGAACGAAACAAGAAAAACCGTTTGAAGTGGAAATTGATTTAGAAGTCGATGCGTACATCCCTGAACATTATATTGCCAATGAACAACAAAAAATTGAGATGTATAAGCGATTCCGCGGACTTGATTCGTTAGAAGAACTCGAGCAATTACGAGAAGAAATGTTGGATCGCTTCGGTGATTATCCAGACGAAGTGGCTTATTTATTCCAAATTGCCGAAATGAAAATATATGCAAAACAGCATCTCATTGAATCCATTAAGCAAACGAAGCAAGAAGTCACCATTTTATTCTCACAAGAAACGACAAAGCAAATTGATGTTAGCAAATTGTTTAAGCTCGGTGAACCGTATGGCAGAGATGTTGGTTTCGGCATGGATGAAGATCGCTTCAAAATTGTTGTTCATATAAAAGGAATGAAGCCTCAACAATGGTTAATGATCATTTATGAGTTGCTAAAAGGGTTAAAATATGCTAAAAAATAATTGATTGTTCATGTTTATTGTTTATAAGTAAATGGCAATGATGAAGATGGGGGATTTTCACTTTTTAAAAAAAATCCCCCTCCTTTGTGTATATAACTTTGTTTGTGACGGATACTAATCACAACAATGGTGAATTATTCAACTGTTTCACCAGTGCCATTTTTAATCACTAGATGAAAGCGAGGCATCGATAGATGAAAGCAACAGGTATTGTTCGACGAATCGATGATTTAGGACGAGTAGTAATTCCAAAGGAAATTCGCAGAACACTTCGTATTCGCGAAGGGGACCCACTTGAAATATTTGTTGACCGCGATGGTGAGGTCATTTTAAAAAAGTATTCGCCAATTAGTGAATTAGGTGACTTTGCAAAAGAGTACGCTGAAGCTCTTTTCGACAGTTTAGGACAACCTGTGCTCATTTGTGATCGCGATGTATTTATTGCAGTAGCAGGCGGATCGAAAAAGGAGTATTTAAACAAGAGCGTAAGCGAACTTGTTGAAAAGGTGATGGAAGATCGGCAATCGATTTTGCATACGGAAGAAAAAAATGTATCATTCACGCAAGGTCATGAAGAACATATGCAATCATACGTGATTGCACCGATTATTGCTGGAGGAGATCCAATCGGGGCAGTCATTATTTTCTCGAAAGATAAAACGCTTGGCGAAGTGGAACATAAAGCAGCGGAAACTGCGGCGAGCTTCCTTGCTCGACAAATGGAACAATAAAGGTAGCATCTCGCTACCTTTTTTTTGATGTATGTAATAGTAAAAAAAGGTGAAGTGTATGGAGAAAAAAGACTGGTTGCGCGGTGCGTTTGTGTTGACGGTCGCCGCCTTATTTACAAAAATATTAAGTGCTTTTTACCGAATTCCGTATCAAAATATTGTAGGCGATGTCGGATTTTATATTTATCAACAAGTTTATCCTTTTTACGGTATTTTTCTCGCTTTGTCAACGTATGGCTATCCGGTTGCGATTTCAAAACTTATCGCTGAAAATAAACAATCAACATATAAGTTTGCTGTTGTTCGGCTTTCTTTTTATTTTTTATCATGCCTTAGTATCGTCATGTTTTCCGTTCTTTATTTTGGCGCTTCGTCACTTGCGGCGCTCATGGGAGATCATCAACTAGCTCTGTTGATTCGCACCGTTTCGTTTGCTTTTTTGCTTCTTCCGTTTACTTCTGTTTCTCGCGGATATTTTCAAGGGGGAGGAGAGATGAATCCGACCGCTGTTTCGCAAGTAGTTGAACAACTTGTACGTGTCGGATCGATTTTATTTCTTTCTTCTTTTTTGCTTCATCGCGGATTTACCGTTTATGAGGCAGGAGCCGGTGCGATGATAGGTTCACTTATGGGAAGTTTTGCTGCCCTCGCAGTACTCGTTGCATATATGTTGCGAAAGCGGACGAATGTTCATACCGAGCCATGGATTTCAACAAAAGAAAAAAGAAAAGTGCTTTTATTTTTAGCCATTCATGGCGTAACCATTTGTTTAGCTAACATGCTTCTTGTTTTAATACAACTTGTTGATTCATTTACCATTCTCCCTTTATTACAACAAGCAGGATTGCATGAACTAGCTAAAACAGCAAAGGGAATTTATGACCGTGGTCAACCGTTTATTCAGCTTGGGACAGTAGTAGCTACTTCTTTTTCATTAGCACTTGTGCCGATGTTATCGCGCAAACAAACGGAACGCAACGAAATATATACAGCTGTTCGCGTAGCGTTTATCATTGGAATGGGGGCAGTCGTTGGTTTAGTTTGCATATTAAAACAAGCCAATATCATGTTGTTTAAAGATCATGTTGGTGCGATGGAGTTGACGATTTTAGCCGTTTCTATTCTTTTTACTTCTTTAACATTAACGTTCATCGCCATTTTGCAAGGGCTTGGGGATGTATTTCGTCCATTTTTCGTCGTTTGTGTCGGCATGATAGCAAAATGGGGGTTGAATGTGTTGCTCGTTCCTTTATGGCATACAGTAGGGGCAGCTGTAGCGACACTCATTGCCTATGTCGTCATGTGCGCCATCGCCTTTTTTTATGTGCAAAAACGAATGTCTCGTCCTTTGCTTTCGCTCTCTATAATTATTCAAACGATAAAAGCCGCAGCGATGATGGCGATCATTTTAGTTGGATATATCATATGGACAAACGAGTTACCAATTCATCATGGACGTCTGTTTTCATCGCTTCAAGCGATTATTGGTGTTTTTATTGGGGCGTTTGTTTATATTATAATGATCGTTAAAAAAGAGGTTTTGGCGGAAAACGACTTGTTGGCTTTTCCGTTTGGACGTTATTTAATAAAAATAAAGCAAAGAAAGGCTGGATAGTCATGGGTACAATTACAATTGTCGGTCTTGGGGCAGGAGACATCGATCAGTTGTCTTTTGGTGTGTACCGTACATTAAAACAAGCGAATCGCCTCTTTTTACGAACGAAAGATCATCCTGTTGTCGCACAATTAGAGGCAGAAGGGATACACATTCAATCGTTTGACGACATATACGAAAAATATGATCAATTTGAACAAGTATACGAACATATTGTTGAACATTTATGTGAAGAAGTGAAAAAAGGGGATGTTGTATACGCTGTTCCAGGCCATCCACTTGTCGCTGAGCGTACAGTAAAGCTATTGCTCGAAAAAAAAGATCACATTTCTGTTCGTGTAGAAGGGGGACAAAGTTTTCTTGATGCGTTATTTACTGCCGTTGAGCTCGATCCAATCGAAGGTTTTCAATTGATTGACGCTACTTCGTTTCAACAAGACGAAATTCAGTTGCGAAATCATATTATTTTTTGTCAAGTATATGACTCGTTCATTGCATCCGATGTGAAACTAGCTTTATTGGAAAAATTACCACACGATTATCCTATTTTTATTGTTTATGCGGCAGGAAGTAAACAACAACGCATCGAAAAAGTCCCGCTATATGAGCTAGATCGGGTCATAACAGTGAGCAATTTAACGAGCGTTTACGTACCAAAAGTAGAAAATGACGAGCTATTGTATCACGATTTTACTACTTTACGCCGTGTGATTGCGACGTTGCGTGGGCCTAACGGTTGCCCTTGGGATCGGAAACAAACGCACGAGTCGCTGAAAAAGTATTTGCTTGAAGAGACGTATGAGCTTCTTGATGCGATTGATCGGCAAGATGATGAAAATATAATTGAAGAGCTTGGCGATGTATTATTGCAAGTTATGCTTCATGCTCAAATTGGTGAAGATGAAGGAATGTTTTCGATTGACGATGTCATTCGGGCCATTACAGAAAAAATGATTCGGCGCCATCCTCATGTATTCGGAGACGTTCATGTTGAGCATGCGGAACAGGTTGTACGCAACTGGGAAGCAATCAAGCAGGCGGAAAAAGAAGACGTACTTCATTCATTACTTGACGATGTTGCCAAAGCGTTACCGAGTACGCTGCGCGCATATGAATATCAAAAAAGAGCAGCAAAAGTTGGATTTGACTGGTCGGACGTAGAGCCGATGTGGCGTAAAGTTGAAGAAGAAATGAATGAGGTACAGCAAGAAGCCGATCGTATGGATGAGCAAAAACTAAAAGAAGAATTTGGAGATTTACTATTTGCGCTTACTAACGTATGCCGATATTATAAAGTCAATCCTGAAGAGGCGTTAGCCATGGCGAACGAAAAATTTTACCATCGTTTTCAATACATTGAACAAAAAGTAAAACAACAAGGGAAAGCTTGGCATGCGTATTCTTTAGAGCAATTAGATGAAATATGGGAAGAAGCGAAAAGGGAGGGGTTATAATATGCGACTCGATAAGTTTTTAAAAGTTTCACGGCTCATTAAAAGAAGAACGTTAGCAAAAGAAGTGGCTGATCAAGGACGTGTATGGATTAATGGCCAACAAGCGAAAGCGAGTTCAACCGTAAAAATAGGCGATGAAATTATGATTCAATTTGGTCAAAAACATGTGACGGTGAAAGTAGTCGAATTACAAGAACATGCGAAAAAAGAAGATGCGAGTGCGTTATATGAAATTGTAAAAGAAGAGCGAGTGGAATAGCTTGTTCTAAACTATTTTCCCCCCTCATACACTTGTACAAACGATCGTTGTGAGGGGGAGACGTTGATGACACAAAACATTGGAAATAAAGGTCCGATTCAAGAACATGACATTGTTATGCGCAGTCGGCGCACGTTAGAAATTACCGGTGTAAAACAAGTAGAAAGTTTTGATAATGAAGAATTTTTACTGGAAACGGTTATGGGTTTTTTGTCTGTGAAAGGACAAAATTTACAAATGAAAAATTTAGATGTAGATAAGGGAATTGTCTCGATTAAAGGTAAAATTTTCGAAATCATTTATTTAGACGAGCATCACACGGAGAAGGCTAAAGGGTTCTTTAGCAAGTTGTTTAAATGAGTTTGCACGTGCAATTTACGACTTTGCTTGCCATGATCGGCATCGGGATGATCATTGGGGCATCTTTTGACACATATGCACACATATCCAATCGTTCCAAGCGTCATCGACTTATCGTATGGGTTGCAGACATTCTTTTTTGGGTCACGCAAGCGCTATATGTCTTTTACACATTATTAGTTATTAACAACGGGCAAGTTCGTTTGTATATTTTTTTGGCCATCTTATGCGGATATGCTGCCTATCAAGCTTTATTTCAACGTATGTACGTTCGTTTGTTGCAAAAAATTATTGACATCTTTGTAACGTTATATCGTCTAATCATCCGAATGTTTTATTATACTATCATACTTCCGCTCCGACTTCTTTACCGTTTTTTTGTTTTTTTATTCATCACTACTTGCCATTTCGTTTTGTCAGTTGGTAAAATTTTATATAAAGTAATCCATATGTTTATACGTTTTTTATTGCAGCCATTTATATGGATTGGGCGTTTCATTTGGCGCCAAACCCCACTTCGTTTTCAAGCAGCGGTTGGTCGCATTTTTCATATCGGAAAAGGGTTTCTTGCAAAAATAGCGAATATGTTCAGAAAAAAAAGGTAGTGAAGAAGGAGCGGTGAAAATATGAGCGCCCCACAGAGAAGTAAAGTGAAAAAAATACAAACATCGTATGTCATTCAACAAGAAAAACAAGAATATAAAAAGACGCAACGTCGTAAAAAAAAGGTGATTCGTTTTAGTATTGTAGCAACGATGGCGTTAGCCGCTTCTTCGCTATTTTTATATACGATGATGGTACAATCTTCTATGATTGACGAACAAATAAAAACAAAAGAGCAGTTAGAAGAAAAGTTACACACGTTGCAACAAGATGAAAAGAGGCTGAAAGAAGAAATTAAAAAATTAAACGATGATCAATATATTGCCGAATTGGCTCGAAAACAATATTTTTTGTCGAAAGAGGGAGAAATTATTTTTATCACTCCGGATGAGTAAGTAAGATAGGCAGAAGGCTTATTGACACTTGTTTTTTTCATTATGTATAATGAAAGAAACGATTTTTCAGATTTTAAGGAGGAGCACTTTTTTTATGTCAATTGAAGTAGGCAGCAAGTTACAGGGAAAAGTAACGGGCATTACAAAATTCGGAGCGTTTGTTGAGTTACCAGAAGGCGCGACAGGCTTAGTGCACATTAGTGAAGTGGCTGACAGCTACGTAAAAGACATTAATGAACATCTCAAAGTAGGAGATGTTGTCGAAGTTCGTGTCATTAATGTTGAGAAGGATGGAAAAATTGGTTTATCGATCAAGAAGGCAAAGGAACAAGCTTCACGTCCGCGCAACAAAGGAAACGATCGCGCTTCAAAAGAGAGCTTTGAGCAGAAAATTAGCCGTTTCTTAAAAGAAAGTGAAGATCGTTTGGCATCCCTTAAACGCCATACCGAATCAAAACGAGGAGGTCGTGGTGCTCGACGTGGTTAACTTGCTGCCGAATGGGACATGAGGCAGTTCATACAAGCATCCATTCTATTTATGGATGCTTTTCGTTTGGATTTTAGCGAAAAGCTGTTGACTTTGCTGAAGAAACGTAGTAGAATTGTAAATGTCGTTGCGTGGCGGCGTAGCTCAGCTGGCTAGAGCGTACGGTTCATACCCGTAAGGTCGGGGGTTCGATTCCCTCCGCCGCTACCAAATTGCATGATGGCCCGTTGGTCAAGTGGTTAAGACACCGCCCTTTCACGGCGGTAACACGGGTTCGAATCCCGTACGGGTCATAAGAAACACCAATTTCGTCACGAAATTGGTGTTTTTTTGTTTATATAAGCCGTTTTTTGTGATATTCCGTCGAAAAATTTATGCGATTCATCTTCTTTTTTTGACAAAATTTTGATAATTCAGTCTGTATAATACGAAGTAATAGGCTGATATATGGAAAAGGGGAGAGGATGAACATGGAGAGAGTGGAACGGAAGTTAGTCAATCAAATGGCGGAAGTACCTTTAAGTCGGACAAAAACAACGGTGACACAATGGCTTCAGCGGTTTACAGTTCGATTCAGTCATTTATTATTTCAACAAGGGTTTTTATTTCTAGTTATCGGTTTTTTGCTTGGACGAGCTCTCATTTTAACAAAAATGACACCGTTTGCTTTGCCTTTTTTTGCAGCAATTTATTTACTTCGACGCGATAAGTTAGGTTTTGTGTTTATTGCTTTATTCGCAGGATCGTTGACCGTTTCTTTTTACACTTCTTTATTTATCGTTGCTTCGATCGTGATGTTTCTTATCTTTTATCGTCTATTTTTCTGGATTGATGCTCTGCCAAAAAGATTGCCCGTTGTCGTGTTTTTTGCCTCTATTTTTGCGAAAACAGGCATGATTTATACATGGGGACATGAATGGACGATATACGAGGGAATGACGATGCTTATTGAAGCGGGACTTGGCTCGATTTTAACGCTCATTTTTTTACAAAGCGTGCCGTTGTTTGATCATCAAAAATATAAACAAACGTTAAAACCAGAAGAAGTCATTTCTTTCGTTATTCTTATTTCTTCCATGCTGACAGGGATGGTTGGTTGGTCGATTCATGATCTTTCGTTAGAACATGTTGCATCGCGCTATTTATTATTGTTGTTTGCTTTTGTAGCCGGGGCTACCGTTGGTTCAACGGTCGGTGTTGTCACAGGGCTTATTTTAAGTTTAGCGAGCGTCTCAAATTTATATCAAATGAGCTTACTTGCTTTTGCTGGGTTGCTTGGAGGACTATTGAAAGAAGGAAGGAAGTTAGGTGTTTCTCTTGGTCTTGTCGTTGCAACATTGTTAATTGCTCTTTATAGTCAAGGGATCGCAGACATTGTCCCGAATATTGTGGAGTCGCTATTAGCGGTTTTGCTTTTTTTGATGACCCCACAATCGTTGACGAGTAAAATGGCGAAATATGTGCCGGGAACGATTGAACATACGAATGAGCAACAACAATATGTTCGAAAAATTCGCGATGTTACCGCTCAGCGAGTGGAACAATTTTCTCATGTGTTTCAAGCATTGTCGAAAAGCTTCTCTTCCTACGGTGTACTTACGCACGAAGAGGAGGAAGAACGTGAAATTGATTACTTTTTAAGTGATGTAGCTGCCAAAACGTGCCAAACGTGTTTTAAGAAAGACCAATGTTGGATTAACCACTTCGATAAAACATATGACTACATGAAAAAAATTATGCAAGAGGCAAGTGAAAATGATCAAATGACAAATGCAAAATTGTTGCGAGAATGGAATAAACATTGTGTGAAAGCAAATAAAGTTGTTCAAATCATTGAGAAAGATGTGTCGTTTTATAAAGCGAATAAAAAACTAAAACAGCAAATGAAAGAGAGTAGAAGGCTTGTGGCCGAACAGTTATTAGGTGTATCGCAAGTGATGGAGGATTTTGCGAAAGAAATTCAAAAAGAGCGTGAAAATTATTATGTGCAAGAAGAACAAATTTTGCACGCCCTTCAACAGTTTGGTGTCGATGTGAACGATGTTGAAATTTATAGTTTAGACAAAGGAAGTGTTGATATTGAGATGGTCATTCCATATTGCGATGGAAGGGGCGAATGCGAAAAGCTTATTGCACCAATGCTATCTGATATTTTAGGTGAGACGATCATTGTGAAAAAAGAAGATTGCTCTGTCTATCCAAATGGGGACTGTCGGGTTGCATTCAGTTCTTCGAAAGCGTTTGTTATTGATACAGGCGTTGCGTATGTTGCAAAAGGAGGCGGATTCATTTCAGGTGACAGCTATGCGATGATGGAAATTGGTGGTGGAAAATATGCGTTAGCTATTAGTGATGGGATGGGAAATGGGGAACGAGCGCATTATGAAAGTAAAGAAACGCTTAAACTATTACAAAAAATTTTACAATCGGGAATTGAGGAACGAATTGCGATTAAATCGATCAACTCTATTTTGGCGTTGCGAACGACAGAAGAAATTTTTTCAACGCTCGATTTAGCCATTGTTGATTTGCAAAATGCAACAACAAAATTTTTAAAAGTTGGTTCATCTCCAAGCTTTATTAAACGTGGAAACAACGTCATGAAAATCGAATCGAGCAATTTGCCGATAGGAATTATTACTGGGGTAGAGTTTGAAATGATTGAAGAGCAATTAAAGGCAGGAGATTTACTCATTATGATGAGTGACGGCATTTTTGACGGGGTTTCGCACATTGAAAATCATGATGTATGGATGAAACGAAAAATTAAAGAATTAAAAACGAATGATCCGCAAGAAGTATCTGAATTGCTTTTAGAAGAAGTCATTCGTGTCAACGGTGGGGAAATTGAAGATGATATGACGATTGTTGTGGCGAGAATTAAACATAATACACCGAAATGGGCGGTCATCCCGGCATATCAATATATGAAATAAAGGTATAAAATCCCCTCTGAACGTCGATGATGGGAGTATACTACTTTTTTCGGAGGGGATGAACGTATGCGAAAAGGAACGTTGCGTCAAATTTTATTAATCACAGACGGTTGTTCTAATCATGGTGAAGATCCAATTGCTATGGCGGCATTAGCGAAAGAACAAGGGATTATGGTTAATGTAATCGGTGTTCTTGATCAAGACATCATTGATGAGCAAGGATTACGGGAAATTGAAGGAATCGCACAATCGGGCGGAGGAATTAGTCAAGTCGTATACGCTAAACAGTTATCACAAACGGTACAAATGGTCACAAGAAAAGCGATGACACAGACGTTGCAAGGCGTCATTAATCGGGAGTTAAAACAAATTTTAGGATCCCAGGCTTCCATTGAACAGCTTCCGCCAGAAAAAAGGGGAGAAGTGATGGAAGTTGTTGAGGAGTTAGGGGAAACTGTTAACTTGCAAGTTTTGATATTAGTAGACACAAGCGGAAGTATGAAGACGAAGTTGCAAACGGTAAAAGAAGCGTTGTTAGATTTATCGATTAGTTTGAATGCTCGTTTGGGAAATAATGAGTTTTCTGTTTTTGTATTTCCCGGGAAAAAAGGAGAGGTAGATCGCATTCTAGATTGGACGCCGAAAATGGAGTCTATTTCAAGTGTGTTTCCAAAACTAACATCCGGGGGAATTACACCGACCGGTCCGGCTATTCGCGAGGCGCTACAACAATTCCAAAAAAGACGCTCATTAAAAAGTTTGTTTACGCATGATGGTGATGACGATGTATACATCGAACAATCTATGTAACATTCCAACGGGAACAGTTATACAAGGGAAGTGGCATAAACGTCGTTATGAAATGATAAAGCAACTCGGTAAAGGAGCAAATGGGGTTGTTTATTTGGCTAGAGAAGGACGGACGTTTGTGGCGCTAAAAATAAGCAATCAAGCAACAGCGATGATGTCAGAAGTAAATGTGTTGAGACGATTTTCAGAGGTCCAGGGAGTTGCCCTCGGACCTTGTTTATTAGACGTAGATGATTGGTTTCATCCGCAAGAAAAAAGAATTTATTCATTTTATGTGATGGAATATATTGAAGGGGATGATTTGTTAACTTTTATTCAAAAACGTGGGAAAGATTGGATCATCGTCATTATATTGCAGTTGTTAGGCGATTTGCATAAGTTGCATGAAAAAGGGTGGGTATTCGGTGATTTAAAACCAGAAAATTTAATTGTTTCTGGGACGGTCCCGAAAGTGCGATTAATTGATGTAGGTGGAACAACGATTCGTGGGCGAGCCATTAAAGAGTTTACAGAGTTTTTTGATCGTGGCTATTGGGGTATGGGAACAAGAAAAGCCGAGCCGTCGTATGATTTATTTGCGGTAGCGATGATTATGATTAATATGTGCTATCCAAAACGATTTGAAAGAAAGGAAAATGGCCGAGAGCAGCTACGTCTTATGATCTCCTCTCATCCGTATTTGAAAAAATACGAGAAAATATTATGGTGTGCACTGGATGGAAAGTACACTAGCGCTCATGAAATGAGAAAAGATTTGCTACAATGTATGCAACAACCGTCTGTAAAGAAAGAAAAGCGCGAAGAGAAAACGGTGCGTGTAAAAAGGAAGAAAAAATTTCGTATATTAGAGACGATGCTTTTGTTTGTGTGCCTTTTATTTATGTATGTTGTTTATTTGTATGTTCAAATTCTTTAATTTTTTCGCATTCGTTTTGAGTACGGGCAATAAAATATGATACGATTGTAAAAAACGACGCTACTAAGAGGGAGAATATGCTAGAAGTTGTGCATGAGTTTATCGAAAAGCATCAATTGCTTGAACGTGGTACAACTGTTGTTGTTGGCGTGTCAGGCGGTCCGGACTCGTTAGCGCTGCTTCATTTCTTATGGAGTGAAAGAGAGCGTTACGATATTCAACTTGTTGCTGCACATGTCGATCATATGTTGCGAGGAAAACAATCAGAAGAAGATATGCATTTTGTGAAACATTTTTGCGAACAACATAGTATTATATGTGAGGCGACACAATTAGACGTTCCTGCATATATGGAACGAACAGGAAAGGGCGTGCAAGAAGCAGCCCGTGATTGTCGATACACCTTTTTTGAGCAAGTCATGTACAAACATCACGCACGTTGTGTCGCTTTAGCTCACCACGGGGATGACCAAATTGAAACGGTGCTTATGCGATTAGTACGCGGAAGTACGACAAGAGGATACGCAGGGATACCCGTAAAGCGCCCGTTTGGTAGCGGCTATATCGTTCGACCGTTTTTATGCATTGATCGAAGGCAAATTGAACAGTATTGTCAACAAAATGGATTGCATGCCCGGCACGATCCGAGCAACGAAAAGGACGATTACACGCGCAACCGTTTCCGTCATGCCGTTTTGCCTTTTTTTAAACAAGAAAATATTCGTGCCCATGAGCATTTTCAGCAGTTTAGCGAGATGATAAGCGAAGATGAGGCGTTTTTAGAGCAACTGACAAAAGAGGAGCTGAAACATGTTGTCGACCAACAAGAAGGGTGTGTCCGTATCGATATCCCTTCGTTCATACGCATGCCAAAACCTTTACAAAGACGAGGGATTCAACTAATATTAAACTATCTTTATGGGAACGTCCCATCGTCATTGTCTTCTATACATATCAACCAAGCGTTACAATTTTTAAAACGGCAACATCCTTCAGGTATGCTTCATTTTCCGAACGGATTAAAAGTTATTCGTCAATATGAGGTGTGTATATTTACGTTTCAGCAGAGACAGACGAGGGAATATGAGTTTCTTTTCCATGTTCCCGATACGCTCGTATTACCAAACGGATGTCAACTTATCAGTCAGTTTGTTGATCGCTATCCTTTTATTGAAGACGATGATCATATAGTCATTGAGGCTGATCAATTAATGCTGCCTCTTCGTGTGCGCACAAGAAAGCGCGGAGATCGTATGAAAGTCAAAGGAATGGAACATGCGAAAAAAATATCTCGTATTTTTATTGATGAAAAAATTCCAGCGAACGAACGGACGCAATGGCCAGTCGTCGAAGATGCGAGCGGGGACATCATATGGATTCCTGGTGTAAAAAAATCGGTTTACACAGCAACAAATATTACAAAAAATCGCTATATTGTATTACACTATAAAAAGCAATGAATGATAGTAGGAGGAAAGAATATGGGCATGCATCAAGATATGGAAAAAATTTTAATTACGGAAGAACAAATTCAGCAAAAAGTAAAAGAGTTAGGTGCATTATTGACGAAAGAATATGAAGGACGCTTTCCACTTGCGGTTGGTGTACTAAAAGGCGCGATGCCGTTTATGGCAGATTTAATTAAGCATATTGATACATATTTGGAAATCGATTTTATGGATGTATCGAGCTATGGAAATGCGACCGTATCATCTGGAGAAGTGAAAATTTTGAAAGACTTGAACACATCGGTTGAAGGCCGCGATGTGCTTATCATCGAAGATATTATTGATAGCGGTTTAACGTTAAGCTATTTAGCAGATTTATTCCGTTATCGGAAAGCGAAATCGATTAAAATCGTGACTTTACTTGATAAACCGTCTGGTCGAAAAGCAAATATTGAAGCTGATTATGTCGGTTTTATCGTTCCGGATGAATTCGTTGTCGGTTATGGGTTAGACTATTGTGAGAAATACCGAAATCTTCCGTACATCGGTGTGTTAAAACCAGAAGTATACAGCAAATAATTTTTTCATGCACATCGTTTGTTTTGGAACGTTTTTCTATGATACTATTGACTATAGCGTGTTTTAAGTGTGGGAGGAGGTAGGAGATGAACCGCATTTTCCGTAATACAATCTTTTACTTACTTATTTTTCTTGTCGTCATTGGTGTTGTGAGCTTTTTGAATGGCGGCAATCAACGGGCGGAGCGGATGACGTACGATGCGTTCGTTACCCATTTAGAAAATGGTGATGTAAAGTATGTCTCGTTGAAGCCAGAGCGGGGCGTTTATGAAATTCGTGGACAATTAAAAACGTATGCTGAAGGTCAGTTTTTTACTACCTATGTAGCGAACAGCCCGCAAATTCTTCAACGTATTGACGAAGCCGCAAAACAGGCGAAAGTGGAAGTGCTGCCTGCGGATGAAACGAGTGGATGGGTGACGTTTTTTACGTCCATTATTCCGTTTATCATCATTTTTATTTTGTTCTTCTTTTTACTAAATCAGGCACAAGGCGGCGGCAGTCGGGTTATGAATTTTGGCAAAAGCCGTGCGAAACTGTATAACGAAGATAAGAAGCGCGTTCGCTTTAAAGACGTTGCTGGTGCGGATGAAGAAAAGCAAGAACTTGTTGAAATTGTCGAGTTTTTAAAAGACCCGCGTAAGTTTGTGGAGCTCGGAGCTCGCATTCCAAAAGGTGTTCTTCTCGTTGGACCGCCTGGAACAGGAAAAACGTTATTAGCGAGAGCGGTTGCTGGAGAAGCTGGTGTACCGTTTTTCTCCATCAGCGGTTCAGATTTCGTTGAAATGTTTGTTGGTGTTGGTGCTTCGCGCGTACGTGATTTATTTGAAACAGCGAAGAAAAACGCCCCTTGTATTATTTTCATTGATGAAATTGATGCGGTTGGACGTCAACGCGGTGCTGGTTTAGGTGGGGGGCACGATGAACGGGAGCAAACATTAAACCAATTGCTCGTTGAAATGGATGGGTTTGGCGGAAATGAAGGAATTATTATTATCGCTGCGACAAACCGTCCGGACATTTTAGACCCTGCCCTTTTACGTCCTGGTCGTTTTGACCGTCAAATTACGGTTGACCGTCCAGATGTGAAAGGACGTGAAGCTGTTCTTCGTGTGCATGCACGCAACAAGCCGCTCGATGAGTCAGTTGATTTAAAAGCGATTGCGATGCGTACACCTGGCTTTTCGGGTGCCGATTTAGAAAACTTATTAAATGAGGCTGCACTTGTTGCTGCTCGACAAAACAAGAAAAAAATTGATATGAGCGATATTGATGAAGCCACGGATCGCGTCATTGCTGGTCCTGCTAAGAAAAGTCGCGTCATTTCTGAAAAAGAACGAAAAATTGTCGCTTATCACGAAGCGGGTCATACAGTCATTGGCATGGTGCTTGCGGATGCGGAAATGGTGCATAAAGTAACGATTGTGCCACGCGGTCAAGCTGGTGGATATGCAGTCATGTTACCGAAAGAAGACCGTTATTTTATGACGAAACCAGAGTTGCTCGATAAAATTACAGGGCTTCTTGGCGGACGTGTGGCTGAGGAAATCGTATTTGGGGAAGTAAGTACAGGTGCACATAATGACTTCCAACGGGCAACAAGCATTGCTCGTCGCATGGTTACAGAGTTTGGAATGAGCGATAAGCTCGGGCCGATGCAGTTTGGGCAATCTCACGGTCAAGTGTTCTTAGGTCGTGATTTGCATAATGAGCAAAATTATAGCGATCAAATTGCATATGAAATTGATCTTGAAATGCAACGCATTATTAAAGAATGTTACGAAAAAGCGAAACGCTTACTAACGGAAAATCGCGACAAGTTGGATCTGATTGCCAATACGTTGCTTGAAGTGGAAACACTTGATGCAGAGCAAATTAAACATTTGTTCGAACATGGTACGTTACCAAATCGAAATGACAATAAACAAGAAGAAGTAAAAGTAAATATTCAAACGAAAAAAGAAGAATAAAGGTGTCTCTTTTTATAAGAGGCATCTTTTTTTACCGTCGGGTTAAACGATTATGATATGATGAAGAAGGAACAAATTGTGAAAAAAGCGGGGATGAGTGATGATTTTTGTATTAGACGTCGGAAACACGAATACGGTATTAGGTGTGTATGATGGGGATGAGCTCAAGTTTCATTGGCGCATTGAAACGAGCCGAAGCAAAACAGAAGATGAATACGGAATGATCGTAAAAATGTTATTACAAGATGTCGGATTGCGTTTTTCTGACATTGACGGCATTATTATTTCTTCCGTTGTTCCACCAATTATGTTTGCATTAGAGCGCATGTGTACAAAATATTTTCATATTAAACCGCTCATTGTAGGTCCAGGCATTAAAACGGGGCTGAATATTAAGTATGACAACCCAAAAGAAGTGGGAGCGGACCGGATTGTCAACGCTGTGGCAGGCATCCACTTGTACGGTGCACCGCTTATTATTGTCGATTTCGGTACAGCGACAACATACTGCTATATTAATGAGCATAAGCAATATATGGGAGGGGCTATTGCCCCAGGGATTACAATTTCCACGGAAGCGCTTTACTCTCGAGCAGCTAAACTTCCGCGTATTGAAATTGCTCGTCCGGATGACATTATTGGAAAAAATACAGTAAGTGCGATGCAAGCAGGAATTTTATACGGATATGTCGGACAAGTGGAGGGCATTGTGTCACGCATGAAAGAAAAAAGTGCCGTTCCTCCAAAAGTCATTGCAACAGGTGGGTTAGCATCTTTAATTGCCCATGAATCGAATATCATTGATATTGTTGATCCGTTTTTAACATTAAAAGGATTACAATTGTTATATGAACGAAACAAGAAAGGCGAGTGACAACGATGACAGATTATTTAGTAAAAGCGCTAGCATACGATGGCCAAGTGCGAGCGTATGCGGTGCGCACAACAGAAACAGTACGGGAGGCGCAGCGAAGACATCAAACGTGGCCAACAGCATCCGCAGCACTAGGTCGTGCGATGACAGCGGGCGTGATGATGGGAGCGATGTTAAAAGGAGATAGTCAAATTACAATTAAAATTGAAGGCGGTGGCCCTATTGGTCATATTCTTGTCGATAGCAACGCCAAAGGACATGTACGTGGTTATGTATCCAATCCGCATGTTCACTTTGAACTAAATGCAAACGGGAAGCTCGATGTCGCTCGGGCAGTTGGAACGAATGGAACATTAACTGTTGTGAAAGACTTAGGATTACGCGATTATTTTACAGGACAAGTTCCGCTCGTATCTGGGGAGCTTGGTGAGGATTTTACATACTATTTCGTTTCCTCTGAACAGACGCCATCATCCGTTGGAGTTGGTGTGCTAGTCAATCCAGATTATACGATATTGGCGGCTGGTGGTTTTATTTTGCAACTTATGCCGGGTACAGAAGAACAAACCATTGCAGACATTGAAAAAAATTTAACTACCATCCCACCGATTTCAAAAATGATTGAAAATGGTTTAACACCAGAACAAATTTTACATGCGCTACTCGGCGGAGAACAAAATGTAAAAATTCTTGAAACAATGCCTGTATCATTCGTTTGTCGTTGTTCACGTGAGAGGGTAGCAGATGCGATTATTAGTTTAGGGGTGGAAGAAATTCAGCAAATGATTGATGAGGAAGGAAAAGCGGAAGCATCTTGTCATTTTTGTAATGAAACGTATACATTTTCAGCCGAAGATCTTGAGGAATTAAAAAAATTAGCAAAACAAAATGATTGACAATTTCGAAAATAACTGATAAATTTGTTACAAATTCTATAAAAATACTCGGGATTAGAGGTGGATGAAATGGCACGTGTAGTACAATCTATTACAGAGTTAATTGGTCAAACACCGGTAGTTAAATTAAACCGCATTGTTGATCACGATAGCGCAGATGTATACTTGAAGCTAGAGTTTATGAACCCAGGAAGCAGTGTGAAAGATCGTATTGCGCTAGCGATGATTGAAGCAGCCGAGAAAGCAGGGAAAATTCAGCCTGGTGACACGATCATTGAACCGACAAGCGGAAATACGGGAATTGGTTTAGCGATGGTTGCTGCAGCAAAAGGATATAAAGCCATTTTCGTTATGCCTGAAACGATGAGTTTAGAGCGTCGCAACTTACTTCGTGCTTACGGCGCAGAGCTTGTTTTAACGCCAGGAAGTGAAGGAATGCGAGGCGCGATTCAAAAAGCAGAGCAGCTCGCACAAGAGCACGGCTATTTTATGCCACAGCAATTTAAAAACGAAGCGAACCCAGAAGTACATCGTTTAACAACAGGAAAAGAAATTGTTGAGCAAATGGGCGATCAACTCGATGCATTTGTGGCCGGAATTGGAACAGGTGGAACGATTACAGGAGCAGGAGAAGTGTTGCGTCAAGCGTATCCAAACATTAAAATTTATGCTGTTGAACCAGCAGACTCTCCAGTGCTTTCCGGCGGAAAACCAGGTCCACATAAAATTCAAGGAATTGGAGCCGGCTTCGTTCCTGATATTTTAAATACATCCATTTATGATGAAGTCGTTACTGTAAAGACAGAAGAAGCGTTTGCAGCTGCTCGTCTAGCTGCTCGTCAAGAAGGGATTTTAGGAGGAATTTCGTCAGGTGCAGCCATTCATGTCGCGTTGCAAGTAGCGAAAAAATTAGGAAAAGGAAAAAAAGTATTAGCTATTATCCCGAGTAACGGTGAACGTTATTTAAGCACGCCGTTATATCAGTTTGAGGAATAATTCGGCAAGAACATTCTTGCCGAATTTTTTTTCGTGATTGTTTCTACATGTTCGTTGTACAATAAGCGTATGGATTGATGAAGAGGGGGGACATCTTTGAACAAACAAAGGCGACGAACAATGATCAAAAAGATCCCATACGCACAACGTGATTGGTTTTCGCAATATAAAGCATTATCGCGAAAACAGTTGCACCATGTTTTGCTTGAAAGTGGGCGAGACGGCCGATATAGCATAATCGGCTTACAACCATTTGCAGTCGTTATCGGTAAAGATGATAAATTGACGGTTTGGCAGAAGCATCGTACAGAAACGTTTGAAGGGAATATATTGCAATCGCTAAAGAAATGGTTCCGTCAGTGGGAAATAGAAAAATTAGAAGAAGGGCCAGATTTTCAAGGTGGGGCAATTGGCTATATCAGTTACGATTGCGTTCGCTATATTGAAAAGCTTCCTTCGCTTGCATGTGATGACTTAAATATGCCTGATTTATATTTTTTAGTATTTGATGATGTGTTCGTATATGATCATCATGCATCTTTTCTTTATTTCATCACTCATTATGTAGAAGGAGAAGAGCAACAAGCGAACGAACGTCTCGAGCGATACGAACAACTATGGACAACTGATTTTTCCGACGTTTCCCGCCCGTTTATTCCGAACTACGAAAAAGAAGAAGCGGTGTCAATGAGCGAAGAACAGTTTATGGAAGCTGTCGAAAAGGTGCGCACGTATATTGCGCAAGGCGATGTCTTTCAAGTGAACTTGTCTGTACGACAATCGAAACGGCTACTTACACACCCGTTTACGATTTATGAAAAATTGCGCACATTAAATCCATCACCGTATATGGCGTATATGCATTTCCCTGAATTTCAAATCGTAAGCGGTTCTCCGGAGCTACTTGTGAAAAAGAAAGGAAAGTATGTAAGTACGCGTCCGATTGCAGGAACACGCTCACGTGGCAAAACGATTCAAGAAGATGATCAAATTGCCCAATCATTATTAGCAAATGAAAAAGAACGAGCCGAACATTTAATGCTCGTCGATTTAGAGCGGAATGACCTTGGACGTGTATGTGCATATGGAACGGTAAAAGTGGATGAGTTTATGGTCATTGAAAAATATTCTCATGTCATGCATCTTGTCTCCCATGTTTCTGGCCAGCTCGCAGCGGGAAAAGATGCGTTCGATGTTATATCAGCCGTTTTTCCAGGTGGAACAATCACAGGGGCACCAAAAGTACGAACGATGGAAATAATTGAAGAGCTAGAGCCTGTTCGACGTGGCATTTACACAGGTTCAATCGGCTGGATCGGATTTCATGGCGATATGGAGTTGAACATTGCTATTCGGACAATGATTGCGAAAGATGGCCTTGCGTATGTGCAAGCAGGAGCAGGGATTGTCATTGATTCACAACCGGAACATGAGTATAAAGAATGTTTAAAGAAAGCATTTGCGTTATGGAAAGCAAAAGAGCTGAGTGAAGAAGAGTATGTACAATTAAGCATGAGGTGAGCCAAATGATTTTAATGATTGATAACTATGATTCATTTACGTATAACCTTGTTCAATATTTAGGGCAATTAGGGGAAGAATTAATTGTTAAACGAAACGATGAGGTAACGATTGCTCAAATTGAACAACTTCACCCCCACTTTTTAATGATTTCACCTGGTCCTTGCAGTCCGAATGAAGCAGGTATTAGCATGGAAGCCATTGAATATTTCGCAGGGAAAATCCCGATTTTTGGTGTATGTCTTGGTCATCAGTCGATTGCCCAAGTGTTTGGTGGGGAAGTTGTTCGGGCAGAACGTTTAATGCATGGCAAAACATCGTCGATTTTTCATGATGGCAAGACGATTTTTACTCAAATTCCCAACCCCTTTACAGCCACGCGTTATCATTCATTAATTGTAAAAAGGGAAACATTGCCCGATTGTTTTGATATCTCCGCGTGGACAGATGAAGGGGAAATTATGGCCATTCGCCATAAAACGCTGCCGATTGAAGGAGTTCAATTTCATCCTGAGTCGATCATGACGGAATATGGTTTAGAAATGCTTAAAAATTTTATTACATTATACAAACGAAAGTGATGGTGCATGTTTATTTATATCAATGGGCAAATCGTAAAAAAGGAAGAGGCACGCATTTCCGCGTTTGACCACGGGTTTATGTATGGACTTGGTTTATTTGAAACGTTTCGCGTATATGATGGACATCCGTTTTTGCTTGATGATCATTTAGCTCGTCTTCATAACGGACTCGATATGCTCAACATTTCATGTTCTATCACTCGAAATGATGTTTTGCATATTCTTTCTCAATTGTTAAAGGCAAACGGTTATCGTGATGCGTATGTACGCCTAAATATATCGGCTGGAATCGGAGATGTTGGACTGCAAGTAGAACCGTATACAAATCCGACCATTATTATGTATATGAAGCCGATTCCGACGTTTTCAGAAGAAAAAGTATGCCAAACATTACAAGTGAGGCGAAATACACCGGAAGGATCGGTTCGTTTAAAATCTCATCACTATTTAAACAATATTTTAGGTAAACAAGAAGTTGGTCACCATCCAAATGTAGAAGGCATTTTTCTTACGAAAGAAGGATTTGTTGCAGAAGGAATTGTTTCTAACGTTTTTTGGGTAAAAGACGGCATCGTGTATACTCCTTCAGTGGAAACCGGTATTTTAAACGGTGTGACCCGATTATTTGTAATTGACTTGTTGTGCTCGTGGGGCATCGATGTGCAAGAAGGATGTTATTCGCTACAACAGCTCAAAGAAGCAGATGAAATATTTCTAACAAATTCCATTCAAGAAATCGTGCCGGTTTGTCGACTAGATAACGATGTATATCCCGGGAAATGTGGGGAAATGACGAGCCGTCTCCAACGTGCGTACGCCTTTTTTACGACACATTTATGGACAAGGTATGAAAGAAAGGACGGGTACGTTCATTGATGGATGTTATATATTGTGGAACATATAAGTTAGACTTGCGAAAGAATACGGTCATTATGGGTATTTTAAATGCCACTCCTGACTCCTTTTCTGATGGAGGAAAATATAATCATGTAGAGCAGGCTGTTGAGCGTGCGAAGCAACTTGTCGCTGAAGGAGCACATATCATTGATATCGGGGGAGAATCCACCCGCCCTGGAGCTGAAAAAGTATCACTTGAAGAAGAGTTGCGTCGCGTCATCCCGATTGTGGAAGCGGTTGCTAAAGCGGTGAATGTACCCATTTCGATTGATACGTATAAAGCAGAAGTAGCTAAACAAGCCATTGAAGCGGGCGCGACAATGATTAACGACGTTTGGGGGGCGAAGGCAGATTGCAATATGGCTCAAGTAGCCGCTTACTATGGTGTACCTATTGTATTAATGCATAATCGTTACGATCGCCATTATAAAGATCTCATTTCGGATATGATGAACGATTTAAAAGAAAGTATCGATATAGTCAAACAAGCTGGTGTGAAAGACGAACAAATTATTATCGATCCAGGTATCGGGTTTGCTAAAACAGTAGAGCATAATTTGGAAGTGATGCGTCGGTTGGATGAATTTTCGGTTCTCGGGTATCCGATCTTGTTAGGAACATCGCGAAAATCATTTATCGGGCATGTGCTTGACTTGCCGGTACACGATCGATTGGAAGGCACGGGAGCAACGGTTTGCCTCGGCATTGCAAAAGGAGCACATATCGTTCGGGTACACGATGTTTTACCGATGGCTAGAATGGCTAAAATGATGGATGCGATGCTTGGGAAGGGAGGAGAGTATGCGCGATAAAATTTATGTGCAACAAATGGAGTTTTATGGGTATCACGGGGTATTTCCCGAAGAAAATAAGCTCGGTCAACGTTTTTATGTCGATGTCATCATTGAAACAAATTTAAGAAAAGCAGGTGTAACCGACGATTTAAGTGAAACGGTTAACTATGCACATATATATGACATATGTCAAACCATCGTCGAAGGAAAGCCGTTTAAGTTGATTGAGGCAGTAGCGGAACGCATCGCTGAACAAATTTTATGTGCGTATACAACGGTGTCATCGTGCACTGTCAAAGTGACGAAACCAAATCCGCCGATTAAAGGTCACTATGCGTATGTGGCGGTTGAAATTACGAGAGGGCGTTAATAAATGGAAAATACTTCTTATATTGCATTAGGTTCGAATATCGGTGACCGTTTCGAATATTTGTGTAAAGCGGTGATTGCATTACGTGATCATACACATATTTCTGTTTTAGCGACATCTTCGATTTACGAAACAGATCCAGTTGGATATGTCGAACAAGCTTGTTTTTTAAATATGGTTGTAAAGATCGCTACATCGCTATCTCCATTTGATTTGTTAGCAGCTATGATGGACATTGAAAAAAAGTTCGGTCGCAAGCGGGAAGTTCATTGGGGACCGCGGACGTTAGACCTTGACATTTTGCTATATAATCATGAAAATATTGAGACAGAACAACTTATTATTCCGCATCCGCGTATGTTTGAACGGGCGTTTGTATTAATCCCGTTGTTTGAAATAGATGAATCTTTAATTATTCCATCTGTTCAACGTCCTTTACGTTCGTATGTGGAGCAGTTATCGGACAAAGGTGTTCGTATATGGAAAAGCCGCGAAGTAGTGGAAGAACAATTATTAGGAAAGGGGGGAATTTGATGTTCAAAATTGGAAATGTACAAATTAATAACCCTGTTGTACTTGCACCGATGGCAGGGGTATGTAATTCAGCATTTCGTCTAACTGTAAAGGAGTTTGGTGCAGGACTTGTTTGTGCAGAGATGGTTAGCGATAAAGCAATTTTATTTAATAACCCAAAAACAATGGGCATGCTCTATATTGACGAGCGTGAAAAACCATTGAGCTTGCAAATTTTTGGTGGGGAAAAAGAGACGCTTGTACAAGCCGCTAAATATGTAGATCAACATACGAACGCCGACATTATCGATATTAACATGGGATGTCCTGTTCCAAAAATTACGAAGTGTGACGCGGGAGCAAAGTGGTTGTTAGATCCAAATAAAATTTACGACATGGTAGCCGCAGTCGTCGATGCGGTGGAGAAGCCTGTCACGGTAAAAATGCGAATCGGTTGGGATGAGAACCATATTTATGCTGTCGAGAACGCTCAGGCGGTAGAACGGGCAGGTGGACAAGCGGTTGCTGTTCATGGCCGAACGCGCGTACAAATGTATGAAGGAAAAGCG
>CP020815.1:455000-457500 GCA_002243705.1 Anoxybacillus flavithermus | reverse complement strand
GCTTTAGGGCTAGCCTCGAGTTGAGAGTCTTGGAGGTAGAGCACTGATTGGGCTAGGGGCCCTCATCGGGTTACCGAACTCAGTCAAACTCCGAATGCCAATGACTTATACTCGGGAGTCAGACTACGAGTGATAAGATCCGTGGTCAAGAGGGAAACAGCCCAGATCACCAGCTAAGGTCCCAAAGTGTACGTTAAGTGGAAAAGGATGTGGAGTTGCTTAGACAACCAGGATGTTGGCTTAGAAGCAGCCACCATTTAAAGAGTGCGTAATAGCTCACTGGTCGAGTGACTCTGCGCCGAAAATGTACCGGGGCTAAACGTACCACCGAAGCTGTGGGACGACTTACGTCGTCGGTAGGGGAGCGTTCTAAGGGCGTCGAAGCTAGACCGGAAGGACTAGTGGAGCGCTTAGAAGTGAGAATGCCGGTGTGAGTAGCGAAAACAGAGGTGAGAATCCTCTGCACCGAAAGCCTAAGGTTTCCTGAGGAAGGCTCGTCCGCTCAGGGTTAGTCGGGACCTAAGCCGAGGCCGAAAGGCGTAGGCGATGGACAACAGGTTGATATTCCTGTACCACCTCCTCACCGTTTGAGCAATGGGGGGACGCAGGAGGATAGGGTCAGCGCGCGACTGGTTGTGCGCGTCCAAGCAGTTAGGCGCCTCAAGTAGGCAAATCCGCTTGAGTAGGCTGAGCTGTGATGGCGAGGGAAATGTAGTACCGAAGTGCCTGATTCCACACTGCCAAGAAAAGCCTCTAGCGAGGTGAGAGGTGCCCGTACCGCAAACCGACACAGGTAGGCGAGGAGAGAATCCTAAGGTGCGCGGGAGAACTCTCGTTAAGGAACTCGGCAAAATGACCCCGTAACTTCGGGAGAAGGGGTGCTCCCTCGGGTGAATAGCCCAGGGGAGCCGCAGTGAAAAGGCCCAAGCGACTGTTTATCAAAAACACAGGTCTCTGCGAAGCCGTAAGGCGAAGTATAGGGGCTGACACCTGCCCGGTGCTGGAAGGTTAAGGGGAGCGCTTAGCGCAAGCGAAGGTGCGAACCGAAGCCCCAGTAAACGGCGGCCGTAACTATAACGGTCCTAAGGTAGCGAAATTCCTTGTCGGGTAAGTTCCGACCCGCACGAAAGGTGTAACGACTTGGGCACTGTCTCAACGAGAGACCCGGTGAAATCATAGTACCTGTGAAGATGCAGGTTACCCGCGACAGGACGGAAAGACCCCGTGGAGCTTTACTGCAGCCTGATATTGAATGTTGGTGCGACATGTACAGCATAGGTGGGAGACTGAGAAGCCTGGACGCCAGTCTAGGTGGAGTCGCCGTTGGGATACCACCCTTGTCGTACTGAGATTCTAACCCGCACCCCTGATCGGGGTGGGAGACAGTGTCAGGTGGGCAGTTTGACTGGGGCGGTCGCCTCCCAAAGCGTAACGGAGGCGCCCAAAGGTTCCCTCAGAATGGTTGGAAATCATTCGAAGAGTGTAAAGGCAGAAGGGAGCTTGACTGCGAGACCTACAAGTCGAGCAGGGACGAAAGTCGGGCTTAGTGATCCGGTGGTTCCGAATGGAAGGGCCATCGCTCAACGGATAAAAGCTACCCCGGGGATAACAGGCTTATCTCCCCCAAGAGTCCACATCGACGGGGAGGTTTGGCACCTCGATGTCGGCTCATCGCATCCTGGGGCTGTAGTCGGTCCCAAGGGTTGGGCTGTTCGCCCATTAAAGCGGTACGCGAGCTGGGTTCAGAACGTCGTGAGACAGTTCGGTCCCTATCCGTCGCGGGCGTAGGAAATTTGAGAGGAGCTGTCCTTAGTACGAGAGGACCGGGATGGACGCACCGCTGGTGTACCAGTTGTCCCGCCAGGGGCACAGCTGGGTAGCTATGTGCGGAAGGGATAAGCGCTGAAAGCATCTAAGCGTGAAGCCCTCCTCAAGATGAGATTTCCCATCGCGTCAAGCGAGTAAGATCCCTTGAAGATGACAAGGTAGATAGGTCCGAGGTGGAAGCGTGGCGACACGTGCAGCTGACGGATACTAATCGATCGAGGACTTAACTAAACACACAAGAAAAGCGCAGGCGACTGTCCAGCCACGAAGAACGCGAAAGGCCTGCGAGGAGGCTGTTGCCGCCACAGCAGGACTGAAGCGGTTCGAGGGGCTAGGAGCCGCAGCTAGACATCACGAAAAGCGAAGGCGACTGTTCTGTTATCTAGTTTTGAAGGAATCATCCTTCGATATATTGCTCGGTGACGATGGCGGAGAGGTCACACCCGTTCCCATCCCGAACACGGAAGTTAAGCTCTCCAGCGCCGATGGTAGTTGGCGGGACACCGCCTGCGAGAGTAGGACGTTGCCGGGCAAAAAACGAGCCATTAGCTCAGCAGGTAGAGCATCTGACTTTTAATCAGAGGGTCGGAGGTTCGAGTCCTCCATGGCTCACCATGATGCGGGTGTGGCGGAATTGGCAGACGCACCAGACTTAGGATCTGGCGCCTCTGGC
>CP020815.1:395000-450000 GCA_002243705.1 Anoxybacillus flavithermus | reverse complement strand
GGGGAGGTTTGGCACCTCGATGTCGGCTCATCGCATCCTGGGGCTGTAGTCGGTCCCAAGGGTTGGGCTGTTCGCCCATTAAAGCGGTACGCGAGCTGGGTTCAGAACGTCGTGAGACAGTTCGGTCCCTATCCGTCGCGGGCGTAGGAAATTTGAGAGGAGCTGTCCTTAGTACGAGAGGACCGGGATGGACGCACCGCTGGTGTACCAGTTGTCCCGCCAGGGGCACAGCTGGGTAGCTATGTGCGGAAGGGATAAGCGCTGAAAGCATCTAAGCGTGAAGCCCCCCTCAAGATGAGATTTCCCATCGCGTCAAGCGAGTAAGATCCCTTGAAGATGACAAGGTAGATAGGTCCGAGGTGGAAGCGTGGCGACACGTGCAGCTGACGGATACTAATCGATCGAGGACTTAACTAAACACATACGAAAAGCGAAGGCGACTGTCCAGCCACGAAGAACGCGAAAGGCCTGCGAGGAGGCTGTTGCCGCCACAGCAGGACTGAAGCGGTTCGAGGGGCTAGGAGCCGCAGCTAGACATCACGAAAAGCGAAGGCGACTGTTCTGTTATCTAGTTTTGAAGGAATCATCCTTCGATATATTGCTCGGTGACGATGGCGGAGAGGTCACACCCGTTCCCATCCCGAACACGGAAGTTAAGCTCTCCAGCGCCGATGGTAGTTGGCGGGACACCGCCTGCGAGAGTAGGACGTTGCCGGGCAAGAAAAAGACCAAGACTAAATTGTCTTGGTCTTTTTGTTTTATATGGTGAATGCAATGGGTAAAATATATGAGAAAAAGAAGGGAATCCTTGCATTTTTGAAGAAATCCGTATATATTAAAATTAAAGTCAAATATAGTCAAAGTCAACTGGCAGAGGAGGGATTATGTGAGGAATATCTCTGATGTCATTGAGCAATATTTAAAACAAGTATTAAATATGAGCGGAAAAGATATCGTTGAGATTAAACGAAGCGAAATTGCAGACAAGTTTCAGTGTGTTCCTTCGCAAATAAATTATGTTATTAACACACGCTTTACGTTAGAAAGAGGATACATTGTTGAGAGTAAACGAGGTGGCGGTGGCTATATTCGCATAATGAAAGTGAAAACTCAAAATACTTCTCAGCTTATTGAACATTTATTGTCACTTGTCCAAGAAAGAATTAGTCAAACAAATGGAGAACATATTATTCAACGCTTATTAGATGAAAAGGTAATTTCAAAACGAGAAGCGAATATGATGTTAAGCATTATTGATCGCACGGTTTTATCTCTTGACCTTCCTCATCGTGACGAGTTGCGTGCGCGCATATTAAAAGCGATGCTGACATCGTTAAAGTATATGTAGAGAGGGTGAATACTTTGATATGTCAAGAGTGTAATCAACGACCAGCAACGCTTCATTTCACTAAAATTGTTAATGGGGAGAAGACAGAATTTCATCTTTGTGAGCAATGCGCTCATGAAAAAGGCGAAATGTTTATGTTCCCGCATCAAGGAGCTTTTTCAATTAATAATTTAATTGCTGGACTATTAAATATGGATGCTTCGCTAAAAGAGCCAAAAGCTCCCTCTTTTCACAATGAACATATATTACAATGTGAGCGTTGTAAAATGACATACGCCCAATTCGTTAAAGTCGGTCGTTTTGGTTGTGCAAGTTGTTATGAAACGTTTCGTAGCCATTTACCACCTATTTTTCGAAAGTTACATGGGGGACATGTAGCGCATGAGGGAAAAATTCCGAAGCGAGTAGGAGGTACGTTGTACGTCCGTAAGCAAATCGGGCAGTTGAAACAAATGTTACAGGAGCTGATTGCTAAAGAACAATTTGAGAAAGCTGCTGAAGTGCGTGATCAAATTCGAGAACTTGAAGCAAAGTTACATGCGGAAGGGGGCGCCTAATTATATGAATGAACATTTGTTTTTCCAACGCGCTCTCAGTCCATGGATGAATGAAGAGGGGCCGGATTCTGATATTGTGCTTAGTAGCCGTATTCGTTTAGCGAGAAATATGAAAAAATATCCGTTCCCAACGGTATTTACAAATGAAGAAGCAATGCAAATTGTTCAGTTGTTTGAACGATTGTTTTTACAAAAAAGTCTTGGTCACGTTGGCCCTTTTTTCTTGTTAAAAATGAATGAATTACAATCTATTGAAAAACGTGTATTAGTTGAAAAACATTTAATTAGCCCTCATTTAGCTGAAGATTGTACGTTTGGTGCATGTTTATTATCCGAACAAGAAGAAGCAAGTATTATGATCAACGAGGAAGATCATATTCGTATTCAATGTTTATTTGCTGGTTTTCAGCTGAAAGAAGCATTAAAAATGGCAAACGCTTTGGATGATTCGATTGAACAACATATTGACTACGCTTTCGACGAAAAGTACGGTTATTTGACGAGCTGTCCAACGAATGTGGGCACAGGTTTGCGAGCATCTGTAATGATGCATTTGCCGGGTCTTGTGTTAACACAGCAAATGAATCAATTGATTCCTGCGATCAACCAGCTTGGTCTAGTTGTTCGCGGTACGTATGGAGAAGGTAGTGAAGCGTTAGGAAACATTTTTCAAATTTCTAATCAAATTACACTTGGAAAAAGTGAAGAGGATATTGTTGAAGATTTAACAGGAGTTGTTCGTCAACTAATTGAACAAGAACGAATGGCCCGTGAGGCATTAGTCAAAACTTCTAACATACAATTAGAAGATAAGGTATATCGTTCTTACGGTGTGCTAACGAACAGCCGGATCATTGGTTCCAAAGAGGCTGCTCAATGTTTATCTGATGTACGACTAGGCATCGATCTCGGATATATTACGAACGTACCAAAAACAATTTTAACAGAGCTAATGATTTTGACGCAGCCCGGCTTTTTACAAAAATATGCTGGTGGTGCATTACGCCCGCAAGAACGTGATGTTCGTCGTGCATCGCTCATTCGTGAACGATTACACCAATGGAAGTGAATTAAAGGAGGTTGATGAAAATGATGTTCGGACGTTTTACAGAACGAGCACAAAAGGTGTTAGCATTAGCGCAAGAGGAAGCGGTTCGGTTAGGACATAACAATATCGGAACAGAGCACATTTTGCTCGGTCTTATTCGAGAAGGGGAAGGAATTGCAGCAAAAGCGCTTATGGCGCTCGGATTAGGGCCAGATAAAATTCAAAAAGAAGTCGAATCGCTCATCGGACGTGGAAACGAAGTAGGACAAACGATTCATTACACGCCTCGTGCCAAAAAAGTAATTGAATTGTCAATGGATGAAGCTAGAAAACTTGGGCATTCTTACGTTGGTACAGAGCACATTTTGCTTGGTCTTATTCGAGAAGGAGAAGGTGTAGCGGCTCGCGTTTTAAATAATTTAGGGGTAAGCTTAAATAAAGCTCGCCAACAAGTACTTCAATTATTAGGAAGCAACGAGTCTGCTTCAGGACATCATGGGGGAACAACGCATGCCAATACCCCAACATTAGATAGTTTAGCCCGCGATTTAACAGCGATCGCTCGTGAAGGCGGTTTAGACCCTGTCATTGGAAGAAGTAAAGAAATTCAACGCGTCATTGAAGTGTTAAGCCGTAGAACGAAAAATAACCCTGTTTTAATCGGGGAGCCAGGTGTAGGAAAAACGGCTATTGCTGAAGGACTAGCTCAACAAATCGTCAATAACGAAGTGCCAGAGACGCTTCGTGATAAGCGTGTCATGACGCTTGACATGGGAACGGTCGTGGCAGGTACAAAATATCGTGGAGAATTTGAAGATCGTTTGAAAAAAGTGATGGATGAAATTCGTCAAGCAGGAAATATCATTTTGTTTATTGACGAATTGCATACGCTCATCGGAGCTGGTGGTGCAGAGGGAGCTATTGATGCATCAAATATTTTAAAACCGTCTCTTGCACGTGGAGAGTTGCAATGTATTGGCGCAACAACATTGGATGAATATCGCAAATATATTGAAAAAGATGCGGCGTTAGAAAGACGTTTTCAACCAATTCATGTTGGTGAGCCGACAGTTGAAGAATCGATCCAAATTTTAAAAGGGTTGCGGGATCGTTATGAGGCTCACCATCGCGTTTCGATTTCAGATGAGGCAATTGAGCAAGCTGTGAAGCTTTCAGATCGCTACATTTCAGATCGATTTTTACCAGATAAAGCAATTGACTTAATTGACGAAGCTTGCTCGAAAGTACGTTTACGTTCGTTTACGACACCACCAAATTTAAAAGAGCTTGAACAAAAACTTGAGGAAATTCGTAAAGAAAAAGATGCAGCGGTACAAAGCCAGGAGTTTGAAAAAGCAGCATCATTACGAGATGCAGAACAAAAATTGCGCGAACAACTTGAAGAAACGAAACGAGCATGGAAAGAGAAACAAGGACAAGAAAACTCCGAAGTAACTGTAGAGGACATCGCAGCTGTCGTATCTAGCTGGACGGGAATCCCGGTCTCTAAACTAGCTCAAACAGAAACAGAGCGGTTGCTAAAACTGGAAGAAATTTTACATTCTCGTGTGATCGGACAAGAAGAAGCTGTCAAAGCAGTTGCAAAAGCAGTTCGTCGCGCCCGTGCAGGTTTAAAAGATCCAAAACGCCCAATCGGTTCGTTTATTTTCCTCGGTCCGACGGGTGTCGGAAAAACAGAATTAGCCCGTGCGCTTGCAGAAGCGATGTTTGGTGATGAAGATGCAATGATTCGAATTGACATGTCTGAATATATGGAAAAGCATTCGACATCGCGTCTTGTCGGTTCACCTCCGGGATATGTTGGCTACGAAGAAGGTGGACAATTAACGGAAAAAGTTCGTCGCAAGCCGTATTCTGTCATCTTATTAGATGAGATTGAAAAGGCTCATCCAGACGTATTTAACATTTTACTACAAGTATTAGAAGATGGGCGTTTAACGGATTCGAAAGGACGGACAGTTGATTTTCGAAATACGATCATTATTATGACATCAAACGTTGGTGCGGATGCGCTGAAGAGAAATAAATACGTTGGCTTCAATGTGCAAGACGAGAGTCAACAGTACAAAGATATGAAAGGGAAAGTGATGGACGAATTGAAAAAGGCGTTTCGTCCGGAATTTTTAAACCGAATTGATGAAATTATTGTGTTCCATTCGCTTGAGAAGAAACATTTGAAAGAAATTGTTTCATTAATGGTTGAGCAATTGAAAAAACGCCTACAAGAACAACAAATCGATTTAGAATTAACCGATGCTGCAATTGAAAAATTAGCAGAAGAAGGTTACGATTTAGAATATGGTGCACGTCCATTGCGTCGCGCGATTCAAAAACATGTTGAAGATCGTTTATCTGAAGAACTGCTTAAAGGAACAATCGGCAGCGGACAAAAAGTTGTCATGGACGTAAAAGACGGTCAGTTTGTTGTGTTGACAAAAGAGACAGTAAAATAACGAAAACAAGGTATGCTTACATGCATACCTTGTTTTTCATCATGAAAGGAATGGAGTTATGGTTAAGCGGAAAACAAAGTTCGTTTGCCAACATTGTGGATATGAAACGGCGAAATGGATGGGAAAATGTCCGGGATGCCATTCGTGGAATGCGATGGTTGAAGAAACGGAAATAGTAAAACCACACACTCGAGCATTATTTGTGCATACAGAAGAGATCGTAGCAAAACCCGTATCGATTACAACGGTGGAAACAACGCAGGAGCCGAGAATTGATACGAAGTTTACAGAATTTAACCGCGTGTTAGGGGGCGGCATTGTTCGTGGTTCTCTCGTTTTGATTGGGGGGGATCCGGGTATTGGGAAATCGACGTTGTTGCTACAAATTTGCGCTCAACTCGCAAGCGATGCCCACTCTGTTTTATATATTTCCGGGGAAGAATCGGTAAAACAAACGAAGTTGCGTGCTGAACGGTTGCATGTGACAGCGGAACATTTATACGTTTTATCTGAAACAAACTTAGAACATATTATCCAAACGGTTGATGAGATGAAGCCAGCGTTTGTCGTTATTGATTCCATCCAAACGATATATCGATCAGAAATTACATCGGCCCCAGGGAGCGTTTCACAAGTTCGTGAATGTACGGCAGAGTTAATGAGACTAGCTAAAACAAAAGGTATTGCGATTTTTATAGTTGGGCATGTTACAAAAGAAGGAGCGCTTGCAGGGCCGCGCATTTTAGAACATATGGTTGATACTGTATTATATTTTGAGGGAGAGCGTCATCATACGTATCGTATTTTACGGGCAGTGAAAAATCGATTCGGTTCCACAAATGAAATCGGTATTTTCGAAATGAAAGAAATGGGGCTTACCGAAGTCAAAAACCCATCAGAAATTTTTTTAGAAGAGCGTTCGAAAGGTGCAGCTGGGTCAACGGTCGTCGCTTCCATGGAAGGGACGAGGCCGGTGTTAGTGGAAATTCAAGCGTTAGTATCACCGACTAGTTTTGGAACACCGCGTCGAATGGCGACAGGAATAGACCATAATCGCGTATCTCTTCTTATGGCTGTGCTTGAAAAAAGGGTCGGTCTACTTCTTCAAAACCAAGATGCTTATTTAAAGGTAGCTGGTGGCATAAAGTTAGATGAACCTGCGATTGATTTAGCGATTGCGGTAAGCATTGCATCTAGTTTTCGTGATCAACCAACAAATCATACGGATGTCGTTATTGGGGAAGTCGGATTGACAGGTGAGGTGCGTCGTGTCTCCCGCATTGAACAGCGTGTACAAGAAGCTGCTAAGCTTGGTTTTCAGCGAATCATTATTCCGAAAAGCAACATCGGTGGGTGGAACATTCCAAAAGGCGTCGAAGTTATTGGAGTAATCAACGTAGAAGAAGCGCTATACTACGCGCTAGGGGAGGGGAAAAATCGCCCAATATTTTAACAAAACCATTAAAAAATGATTAAAAATGATGTTCAGATTGGTTTCAAACATTGGAAACTGTTTATAATGTAATAGAGGAGGTGAAAAACGTGTTAAAACGAATTGTGCAAGCATCTTTTTTAATTACTGGGGGAATGCTAGGAATTATTTTCTTTCCTACTTTGTTAAAACTATTGCATCTAAACGATGTTCCTTATGTCGATAGCCCGTATGTGGCGGCCCCAGTTGGTGCGGTTATCGTATTCCTTCTCACGTTTTGGTTAGTCGATCATGTGGTTGGACTTATTCATTGGATGGAAGAAACGTTAGTCAAAGCACCTGTAACAGATTTGTTATTCGGGAGTCTCGGTTTAATTTTTGGGCTCATTGTTGCCTTTTTGATTGTTATTCCGTTAAACTCTATTCAAATTCCGCCTGTGAATACGATACTGCCCATTTTCCTTACACTGTTACTAGGGTACTTAGGATTTCAAGTCGGATTTAAAAAGCGTGATGAGTTAATGAACTTATTTTCTTTACCAAATCGAAGCGGAAAGAAGAAAGGTAGCGAAGAGGAAGAGAAAAAGGGGAAATCGTTAAAAATTTTAGATACGAGTGTCATCATTGACGGTCGCATTGCGGACATTTGTCAGACGGGCTTTTTGGAAGGGACGATCGTTATACCGCGTTTTGTCCTAGAAGAATTGCAACATATTGCTGATTCTTCGGATGCATTAAAAAGAAATCGCGGGCGGAGAGGATTAGATATTTTAAATCGCATTCAAAAAGAGTTAGCTATTAACGTTGAAATATATGAAGGCGACTTTGAAGGAATCCAGGAAGTTGATAGCAAGCTTGTCAAGTTAGCACAATTGACATCAGGAGTTGTTGTTACAAACGACTTTAATTTAAATAAAGTATGCGAACTACAAAATGTTCCCGTATTAAATATTAACGACTTAGCGAACGCGGTCAAACCGATCGTTCTTCCGGGGGAGGAATTGAATGTTCACGTCATTAAAGACGGAAAAGAACAAAATCAAGGCGTTGCCTATTTAGATGATGGAACGATGATCGTTGTAGAGGACGGAAAAGAGTACATTGGGAAACGAGTCGATGTGCTTGTGACGAGCGTCTTACAAACTTCGGCTGGAAGAATGATTTTTGCAAAATTAAAACTACTTGAAAAAGCACTATGAGCTGTTAGGAGATAGGGAAATGAATTACCATGTCGTTATACCGGCAGCCGGTCAAGGAAAACGAATGAATGCAGGAATAAACAAACAGTTTATTGAGATTGAAGGGATACCGGTTATTATTCATACGTTACGTGTATTTGAACGGGATGATTTTTGTCAAGGTATTGTGTTAGTTATTAACGATCAAGAACGTGAGCAATTTGTTCATATGCTTCGTTGTTTTAAAATAAAAAAAGTGAATGCCCTCGTTTCAGGAGGGGAAGAGAGACAACAGAGCGTCTACAACGGATTAAAAGCGGTGAATGATGGTCATATTGTGCTCATTCACGACGGTGCCCGTCCGTTTGTAACAATCAAGAAAATTCACGAACTTGTGCAAGTAACAAAAGAAACGGGAGCAGCAGTGTTAGCTGTTCCTGTCAAAGATACGATGAAACAGGTGATCGATGGTCATATTGAAAAAACGGTCGATCGATCGAGCTTGTGGGCTGTCCAAACGCCACAGGCTTTTTCCATGTCAATCATTCTCGATGCTCATGAGCGAGCAAAACAAGAACAGTTTGTTGGAACAGATGATGCCAGTCTTGTAGAGCGGATAGGCCATCGTGTCGTTATTGTCGAAGGTGAGTATACAAACATTAAACTAACGACACCAGAAGATTTATTGTTTGCGGAAGCGATTTTACGTGCGAGAGGGGATCGATGATGTATCGAATTGGACAAGGGTTTGATGTCCATCAGTTTGCTGAAGGGCGTCCACTTATTATTGGTGGAATCAACATTCCGTATGAGAAAGGATTGCTCGGACATTCTGATGCGGATGTGTTGTTACATGCGATTGCTGATGCTTGTTTAGGAGCGATCGGCCAAGGAGATATTGGAAAGCATTTTCCTGATACAGATGAAGCATATAAAGATGCTGACTCTGCGGTTCTGTTGCAACGTGTGTGGAGCCTTGTAAGGCAACATGGATATACGCTTGTGAATGTGGACTGCACAATTATTGCACAAAAGCCAAAAATGGCTCCATATATTCCAAATATGCAAAAACGAATTGCTGAATTGTTAGAAGGGGATATTTCACAAGTTAACGTCAAGGCGACGACAACAGAAAAACTTGGCTTCACAGGGAGAGAGGAAGGAATGGCTGCACAAGCTGTTGTTTTGTTACAAAAAAATAATGAATGATGGATTTTGTATGCGGTTTACGGTACAATGAGGTACAGAAATTAGGTAGATGGAGGTCATGACATGACACAGGAAGTAAGGGTGCGCTACGCGCCAAGTCCGACGGGTCATTTACATATTGGCGGTGCGCGCACAGCGTTGTTTAACTATTTGTTTGCTCGTCACCATCACGGGAAATTTATCGTTCGCATTGAAGATACAGATATTGAGCGGAATGTAGAAGGTGGCGAACAATCACAGCTTGAAAACTTGAAATGGCTCGGTATTGAATATGATGAATCGGTAGACAAAGACGGAGGATATGGTCCTTATCGTCAAACGGAGCGTCTGCATATTTATCGCCAATATACGAACGAATTGTTAGAAAAAGGATATGCGTATAAATGTTTTTGTACGCCTGAGGAGCTAGAGCAAGAGCGTGAGGCACAAAAAGCGGCGGGCATTGCGGCACCGCAATATAGTGGCAAATGCCGTCATTTAACGCCAGAGCAAGTTCAACAGCTTGAATCTGAAGGAAAACCGTATACGATTCGTTTAAAAGTACCGGAAGGAAAAGTATATGAATTTGAAGATATGGTGCGCGGTCATGTATCATTTGAATCGAAGGACATTGGCGATTGGGTTATCGTAAAGGCCAATGGCATCCCGACGTACAACTTCGCTGTCGTCATTGACGATCATTTAATGAAAATTACACATGTATTCCGCGGTGAAGAACATTTATCAAACACACCGAAACAGTTAATGGTGTATGAATATTTCGGATGGGAGCCACCAAAATACGCCCATTTAACATTAATTGTAAATGAAAATCGTAAAAAATTATCAAAGCGCGATGAGTCAATTATTCAATTTGTTTCTCAATATAAAGAACTTGGATATTTACCAGAAGCGATGTTTAACTTTTTTGCGCTATTAGGTTGGTCGCCAGAAGGGGAAGAAGAAATTTTCACGAAAGAAGAGCTTATTCGCATTTTTGATGTGTCCCGTTTATCAAAATCGCCATCGATGTTTGATAAACAAAAGCTGACATGGATGAACAATCAATATATCAAAAAACTTGATTTAGATCGGTTAGTGGAACTATCGCTTCCTCATTTAATTCGAGCAGGGCGCTTGCCGGAACAAATGACCGATGAGCAAAAACAGTGGGCTCGTGATTTAGTCGCACTATATCAGGAGCAAATGAGCTACGGCGCTGAAATCGTTGAGCTATCAGATTTGTTCTTTAAACAAGAAATCGAGTATGATGAAGAGGCAAAGGCTGTTTTAGCTGGCGAACAAGTGCCGAATGTATTAAAAGCATTCTATGAGCAAATGGAACAGCTTGCAACCTTTGATAGTGAGCACATTAAAGCAGCGATTAAAGCGGTACAAAAAGAAACGGGGCAAAAAGGGAAAAACTTATTCATGCCGATTCGCGTAGCGGTTACAGGGCAAACACACGGTCCAGAGCTTCCGGAGGCGATTCGTTTGCTTGGAAAAGAAACGGTTATGTCTCGATTAGCACAATTCATCCGTTAACATTTCTTTGTTTATATAATAAAATAGATGTAGGTCATATTGTGAAAGCGTTGATGAGGAGAAGTAAAAAGAATCAGCATGCCAGAGAGAACCACCTTGGCTGGAAGTGGTTTATGTTTGATTCTTTTGAAATGCACCTCGGAGTCTCCTTTCGAACCAGAGACGTTCTGTAGTAGAATGGAGCGGATCCCCTTCCGTTATAAGGGCAAGAGTGAGCCTTCGGCTAAACAGAGTGGAACCGCGCAACCAAGCGTCTCTGTGTCATTGTACACAGAGACGTTTTTTATTTGAAAAATAACAAAGGGGGGAGCAATATGTTTAAAACTTTAAAAGAAGATATTGAAGTTATTTTTGAACAAGATCCGGCAGCAAGAAGTTATTTAGAAGTTGTTTTAACGTACTCAGGTTTACATGCCATTTGGGCACATCGCATTGCCCACGCGCTTTATAAGCGAAAATTTTATTTTTTAGCGCGCCTCATTTCGCAAATTAGTCGCTTTTTTACGGGTATTGAAATTCATCCCGGCGCGAAGATCGGTCGGCGCTTTTTCATCGATCATGGTATGGGAGTTGTCATTGGAGAAACGTGCGAAATTGGTGATAACGTGACAGTGTACCAAGGTGTCACGCTTGGAGGAACAGGAAAAGAAAAAGGAAAACGTCATCCGACCATTAAAGATAATTGTTTGATTGCGACTGGTGCCAAAGTACTTGGCTCCATTACTATTGGAGAAAACAGTAAAATCGGAGCCGGCTCGGTCGTGTTGAAAGATGTGCCACCGAACTCAACAGTCGTTGGAATTCCAGGTCGCGTCGTTGTGCAAAATGGCGTGCGGGTTAATAAAGATTTAAATCATTGTGATTTACCGGATCCAATTGCAGATCGTTTTAAAGAGTTAGAAGCAGAAATCGAGCAACTAAAAACACAATTAGAAGAACTAAAGAAAGGAACGGTGAACCATGAGCATTCAAGTGTATAATACGTTGACGAGGAAAAAAGAACCGTTTATCCCGTTAGAACCAAATAAAGTGAAAATGTATGTATGCGGTCCAACAGTATACAACTACATTCATATTGGAAACGCTCGCCCAGCCATCGTATTCGATACGATTCGTCGTTACTTACAATTTCGTGGCTATGAAGTGCAATACGTCTCGAATTTCACAGATGTAGACGATAAGCTTATTCGGGCAGCGAGGGAATTAGGTGAAGACGTACCGACCATTGCGGAACGATTTATTGAGGCTTACTTTGAAGATATTACAGCACTCGGTTGCAAAAAAGCGGACGTCCATCCGCGTGTCACCGAAAACATTGATACAATTATTCAATTTATTGAACAACTGATCGAAAAAGGGTATGCGTATGAAGTGGACGGTGACGTATATTATCGAACGCGTCGTTTCTCTGACTACGGAAAATTATCTCACCAATCGGTCGATGAATTAAAATCAGGTGCTCGTATTGAAGTAGGAGAGAAAAAAGAAGACCCTCTTGATTTTGCTTTATGGAAAGCGGCAAAAGAAGGTGAAATTTATTGGGATAGTCCATGGGGGAAAGGTCGTCCGGGCTGGCATATCGAATGCTCCGCGATGGCACGTAAATATTTAGGGGATACGATTGATATTCATGCTGGGGGACAAGATTTAACGTTCCCGCACCACGAAAATGAAATTGCCCAATCTGAGGCGTTAACAGGAAAGCCTTTTGCGAAATATTGGTTGCATAACGGCTACATTAATATCGATAATGAAAAAATGTCAAAATCGCTTGGGAACTTTATTTTAGTGCACGATATTATTAAGCAAGTTGATCCGCAAGTGCTACGTTTCTTTATGCTTTCGGTTCATTATCGCCATCCGATCAACTATAGCCAACCGTTGCTTGAAAGTGCAAGAAGCGGGTTGGAGCGCTTAAAGACAGCATATGCGAACTTAAAACACCGTTTAGAAAGTAGCACGAATTTAACGACAAATGATGAACAATGGCTAGCAAAAATTGAGGAATTAAGAAACGAGTTTATTCGCGAAATGGATGATGATTTTAATACCGCAAACGGGATCGCGGTTTTGTTTGAGCTAGCGAAACAAGCAAATGTCTACTTAATGGAAAATCATACGTCGCAACAAGTTATTCAAGCCTTTTTACAACAGTTTGAACAGCTTTTTGATGTGCTAGGCCTTTCTTTACAACAAGATGAGTTGCTTGATGAGGAAATTGAAGCGCTTATCCAACAACGCATTGAAGCACGGAAAAATCGCGATTTTGCATTAGCTGACCGCATTCGCGATGAATTAAAGGCAAAAAACATTATTTTAGAAGATACACCACAAGGGACGAGATGGAGAAGAGGATAAAACGATGTTGCATTTGTTTAACAAAATGAAAGATTTTCAGCAGTTAAACGGTTTAACGTTAGCCTACATTGGTGATGCCGTATACGAATTATTCGTACGGCATCACCTTCTGACCTTAGGAAAAGTAAAACCAAACGATTTACACAACTTAGCAAAAACGTACGTTTGTGCGAAGGCGCAGGCGAAAGTATTACAATGGTTGCTCAATCATAACCAACTTTCTGAGCAGGAAATGGCTATTGTTCGAAGAGGTCGTAATGCAAAATCAGGGAGTACCCCGAAAAATACAGATGTACAAACGTACCGTCAAAGTACAGGGCTCGAAGCATTAATCGGTTACCATTTTTTGAGCGGAAATGAAGAACGACTTTACCAATTAATGCAGTCGGCGTTACATGTACATCAAAACGATGAGGAAAGGAGGAAGTAATGATGGATCTCATTATTGGTAAAAACCCGGTGTTAGAGGCATTAAAATCTGGACGAGAAATGAATAAAATATGGATTGCTGAAGGCTCACAACGTGGTCAAATGCAATCGATCATTCAGCTCGCAAAAGAGATGGGTATTACGGTACAATATGTTCCTAAAAAAAAGATGGATCAATTAAGTGACGGCAATCATCAAGGGGTCATTGCGCAAGTTGCTGCATACCGATACTATGACATAGATGATTTATTTAAAAAGGCAGAAGGGCAAGGGGAAGCACCATTTTTTATTATTTTAGATGAGCTTGAAGATCCACACAATTTAGGATCAATCATGCGAACAGCTGATGCGGTAGGTGCCCATGGCATCATTATCCCGAAGCGCCGCTCAGTTAGTTTAACTGCAACGGTAGCGAAGGCATCAACGGGTGCGATTGAATATGTACCTGTTGCGCGGGTGACAAACTTAGCGAGAACGGTAGATGAATTAAAAGAGCGGGGGGTTTGGATTTTTGGAACGGACGCAAAAGGAACTCAAGATTATCGTCAACTTGATGGGGTCATTCCGTTAGCCTTAGTTATCGGTAGTGAAGGGAAAGGAATAAGCCGTTTATTACGAGATAAATGCGATGTGCTCGTTCGTTTGCCGATGATAGGACATGTCACATCGTTAAATGCCTCGGTTGCGGCGAGCTTGTTAATGTATGAGGTGTACCGAAAGCGTCATCCATTGGGTGAGTAAAATGGATATTTTAATCGTTGATGGCTACAACATCATCGGTGCCTGGCCAGAACTGCGCGAGTTGCGCGATACAGATTTATCGTTAGCGCGCGACCGACTTGTCGAGAAAATGGCGGAATATCAAGCATTTACCGGTTGTAAAGTCATTATTGTTTTCGATGCACACCTCGTACAAGGAACAACAAAAAAATATGTCAATCATCAAGTAGAGGTCATTTTTACAAAGGAAAACGAAACGGCTGATGAGCATATCGAGAAATTGGCGAAATCGCTCCAGCAAGTTCGGACAAAAGTATACGTCGCTACGTCAGACTACACGGAACAATGGACAATTTTCGGTCAAGGAGCGTTGCGCAAATCAGCCCGAGAATTATTGATTGAAGTAGATGCGGTGCAGCGAAATATTTCAACGAACGTCAAGCACATTCAACAAAAAAAGCCGATGTCAAAAATTCCTCTCACAGACGAAGTCGCAAAAATTTTCGAAAAATGGCGAAGAGGGGAAAAATGAACGATTGACCCTGTAAAAAAATGTACTGTATAATACTTTTATCCATGTGCAGGGCGGGGGGATCGGCGTGAGCGCAAATGCAAACGAAAAACAACAAAGCCGTTACGAACAATTAGAAGATGAAATGATTGTAGAACTCGTACATCAAGGTGATAGTGAGGCGCTTGATTACTTAATTCATAAGTATAAAAATTTTGTTCGAGCGAAAGCACGTTCATATTTTTTAGTCGGTGCAGATCGCGAAGATATTGTGCAAGAAGGAATGATCGGGCTATATAAAGCGATCCGGGATTTCAAAGAAGATAAGCAATCTTCATTTAAGGCGTTTGCGGAGCTATGTATTACTCGACAAATGATCACAGCTATTAAAATGGCTACGCGCCAAAAACACATTCCACTCAATTGTTACGTTTCATTGGACAAGCCGATTTACGAAGATGATTCTGCCCGTACATTGATGGACGTTCTTTCGGGAACGAAAATAACAAACCCTGAAGAGTTAATTATTAATAGAGAAGAGTTCAATCACATTGAAGAAAAGATGACCGAGCTACTCAGCGATTTAGAAAGAAAAGTGCTTCTTCTTTATTTAGAAGGTCGATCATATCAAGAAATTTCGGAAGAGCTCAATCGTCACGTGAAATCCATCGATAACGCACTACAGCGCGTGAAACGCAAACTAGAAAAGTATGTAGAAATTCAAGGAATTCATTTATAATATTGACATAAAAAAATATTGTATGATACAGTTTTTAAGACGTAGTGTATCGGAGGAAAACGTATGCGCAAAAAAGTGATTTTAGCGTGTAGTCAATGTTTAAGTCGAAACTATACAACGATGAAAAATATAGCTCATCACGCTGAGCGGCTAGAGATGAAAAAGTTTTGTAAAACATGCCATACGCATACGATTCACCGCGAAACGAAGTAGTTGATGATCCCGAGATGTTGGAGGGTTTTCTATGCAACGAGTAACGAAATTTTTCCGCGAAGTTGTTCGCGAGATGAAAAAAGTCAGCTGGCCAAAACGAAAAGAACTAGTGAACTATACGATTACCGTTTTAGCCACAGTAGCGTTTTTTACTGTATTTTTTGCTGTTGTTGATTTAGGAATTTCAGAGTTAGTTCGTTTTATACTTGAATAGTTATAGTATATCCATGGTATAATGAAAGATAACAAACAAGAAATAAAGCCCGGTAACGGGTTTTTATTTTGCCTAAAAAAGATTTGTTTAGGGAGGGAAGGACGACATAGTCCTAAAAAATGGAAAAGAATTGGTATGTTATTCATACGTACTCGGGTTATGAAAATAAAGTAAAAACGAACTTAGAAAAGCGTGTTGAATCGATGGGTATGCAAGATAAAATTTTTCGTGTCGTTGTGCCTGAGGAGGAAGAAACAGACACAAAAGGCGGAAAAAAGAAAGTCGTCAAAAAGAAAGTGTTTCCTGGTTACGTACTTGTCGAAATGATTATGACAGACGACTCTTGGTATGTCGTTCGTAATACGCCGGGGGTAACAGGATTTGTTGGTTCAGCTGGTGCCGGATCTAAACCGACGCCGTTGTTGGAAGAAGAAGTTTCCGCGATTTTAAAACGAATGGGCGTTGATTTAATTGAGCTGGATTTTGATTTTGAATTAAATGAAGCGGTTCGTATTAAAGAAGGTCCATTTGCGAATTTTGTTGGAACGATCCAAGAAATCGAAATGGACAAGCAAAAAGTAACTGTACTCGTTGACATGTTCGGACGTGAAACACCAGTAGAGCTTGACTTTTCGCAAATTGAAAAAATATAATAGTAAACAACTTGCAAATGAGCAAGAAAAGTGATAATATTTTAAGGTCAGTATGTCTCAATCATTGAGACGAATGCGATGATTGTTCTCATATATGGAGTGGGAGGGAATATCCCTAATACCACATCACGGACTTAAGGAGGTGTGTCTCGTGGCTAAAAAAGTAATTAAAGTTGTCAAATTGCAAATTCCTGCAGGGAAAGCGAATCCAGCACCACCAGTCGGTCCAGCATTAGGTCAAGCTGGTGTTAACATCATGGGATTCTGTAAAGAATTCAACGCTCGTACAGCTGATCAAGCAGGTTTAATTATTCCTGTTGAAATTACGGTATATGAAGACCGTTCATTTACATTTATTACGAAAACTCCACCTGCTGCTGTATTACTTAAAAAAGCGGCTGGTATCGAGTCTGGTTCTGGTGAGCCAAACCGTAATAAAGTGGCAACAGTAAAGCGCGACAAAGTGCGCGAGATTGCTGAAACAAAAATGCCAGACTTAAACGCGGCGAGCATTGAAGCAGCTATGCGCATGATCGAAGGAACAGCGCGCAGCATGGGTATCGTCATCGAAGACTAATGAAGATCTGGCTGGAGAAGGTTGCGGAAGCGAACTATATAGTTTTCGCAACCTTTATTCGTGGGAGGTCTTTCCGTTAAAACCACAAAAGGAGGAAATAAACATGCCAAAAAGAGGAAAACGTTACTTAGAGGCAGCGAAGTTAATTGATCGTTCAAAAGCATACGCTGTGCAAGAGGCGATCGAATTAGTGAAAAAGACAAATGTTGCAAAATTTGATGCAACAGTAGAGGTTGCTTTCCGTTTAGGAGTTGATCCGAAGAAAGCGGATCAACAAATTCGCGGTGCGGTTGTATTGCCACACGGTACAGGTAAAGTACGTCGCGTATTAGTGCTTGCAAAAGGCGAAAAAGCGAAAGAAGCAGAAGCAGCAGGTGCAGATTACGTAGGTGATACAGATTACATCAACAAAATTCAACAAGGTTGGTTTGAGTTTGATGTGATCGTTGCGACTCCTGATATGATGGGTGAGGTAGGTAAAATCGGTCGTATTTTAGGACCAAAAGGTTTAATGCCAAACCCTAAAACAGGAACAGTTACATTTGACGTGGCGAAAGCGGTTAATGAAATTAAAGCTGGTAAAGTAGAATACCGTGTTGACAAAGCAGGGAACATTCACGTGCCAATCGGTAAAGTATCGTTTGATACTGAAAAATTAGTAGAAAACTTCGCGACAATTTATGAGACAATCTTAAAAGTGAAGCCAGCAGCGGCGAAGGGCACATACGTGAAAAACGTAACAGTCGCTTCAACAATGGGCCCTGGCGTAAAAGTAGATCCTTCTACGGTTGCTGTTGCTAACTAATTATAGATGTTGACTTTTTAGAAACGCTTTAGTATACTATCTATTGTTTGAAAAGCGAATATCATTTGTACCGTAGACAGTAGGTGCCTCATATAGGCTTAATTTCCTACCGAGGTGTTGAGACTCATAAATAAGTGCATCTTGCACTTTTCGGGGGCCTCCATGTCTGCGTTGACATGGAGGTTTTTTATTGAACGGTATAAGTGGTGTCGAAACTCAACTTCTACAGGAGGTGTTGACATGAGCAGCGTACTTGAACAAAAGCAGCAGCTAGTAGCGGAGATTGCTGAAAAGCTTCGCGCGAGCAAATCAACGATCATCGTTGATTATCGTGGTTTAAATGTCGCTCAAGTTACAGAACTTCGTAAGCAACTTCGCGAAGCGGGCATCGAGTTCAAAGTGTACAAAAACACATTAACTCGTCGTGCTGTTGCTGAGTTAGGCTTAGAAGGTTTAGATGAAACATTAACAGGTCCGAATGCGATTGCATTCAGCAATGATGATGTCGTTGCTCCTGCGAAAATTTTAAACGAATTCGCGAAAAAGAACGAAGCGTTAAAAATTAAAGCAGGTATCATTGAAGGCAACGTAGCAACGTTTGAAGAGGTAAAGGCGCTTGCAGAGCTTCCATCTCGCGAAGGCTTGCTCTCTATGTTGCTTAGCGTTCTTCAAGCACCAATCCGCAACTTTGCGCTTGTTACAAAAGCAGTTGCTGAGAAAAAAGAAGAACAAGGTGCTTAATTTACAAATCGCCTAAAATTAAAATATTAAGGAGGAAGATCGATCATGACTAAAGAACAAATCATTGAAGCGGTTAAAAATATGACTGTTTTAGAATTAAACGACTTAGTAAAAGCAATCGAAGAAGAATTTGGTGTAACTGCTGCTGCTCCTGTAGTAGTTGCTGGTGGTGCTGCTGCTGGTGCCGCTGCTGAAGAAAAAACTGAATTCGACGTTATCCTTGCAGATGGCGGCGCGCAAAAAATCAAAGTTATCAAAGTTGTACGCGAACTTACTGGTCTTGGCTTAAAAGAAGCAAAAGACTTAGTAGACAACACTCCAAAGCCAGTTAAAGAAGGCGTTTCTAAAGAAGAAGCTGAAGAAATCAAAGCGAAGCTTGAAGAAGCTGGCGCGAAAGTTGAAATTAAGTAATGATATAAAAAAGCTCGCTCAAAGTGGCGGGCTTTTTTGTGTTTTTATGTGCGTTCGTTTACAATAAAGGAAAGAGAGGTGAGAGTGATGGGTGATCACTACTATACTGAACGGCCAACTGTAGAAAGTAAGCCGTTTCAATGGACGTATATGTTGCGAGGTCATAAGTTTTTATTTACCGTTGATCAAGGTGTGTTTTCAAAAAAAGAAGTCGATTTTGGTTCTCGACTACTAATTGAAACATTCGTAGAACCAAATGTGAGTGGAAGTATTCTTGATGTTGGTTGTGGATACGGACCAATCGGGTTGGCGCTAGCAAAAGATTTTCCACATCGAATGGTACATATGATCGATGTAAATGAGCGAGCAATCGAACTAGCGAAGAAAAACAAGCAGCAAAATGATATTGAAAATGTGCGAATTTACATAAGTGATTTATTTCAGCGAGTAGAAGGAAAGTTTGCTGCAATTGTGACAAATCCGCCGATTCGTGCAGGAAAAGCAGTCGTTCATTCCATTTTTGAGCAAAGTGCGAACTACTTGCTTTCTGGTGGTCAACTATGGGTTGTCATTCAAAAGAAACAAGGTGCTCCATCCGCTTTGGAAAAGTTAAAAACGATTTTTGATGAAGTTGATGTTGTGGAAAAGAAAAAAGGTTACTTTATTATTCGAGCACAAAAAGCTTGACGCTCGATTTTCAGTATGATACCATTATAAAATGCTAAATGTGTATTTTTTTTAGTTTACGTATGCTGTGTATGTATGTATAATTTTAGTTTTAAAGGAAAAACTTATAAAATATATAATAGGTCAAACATGTGGTTTTCTTATAAGAAACCATTTCTTTTTTGTCTGATGACAAGTTATTAATGTTTGATTTGAGGGGTGAATCAGTTGACAGGTCAACTAGTTCAATACGGACGACACCGCCAACGAAGAAGTTATGCGCGCATTAGTGAAGTGTTAGAACTACCAAACTTAATCGAAATTCAAACTTCTTCTTACCAGTGGTTTCTCGACGAAGGATTGCGTGAAATGTTTCAAGATATTTCACCGATCGAAGATTTTACAGGGAATTTGTCACTAGAATTTATTGATTACAGCTTAGGAGAACCGAAGTACTCTGTCGAAGAGTCAAAAGAACGCGACGTTACATACGCAGCACCGCTTCGGGTGAAAGTACGCCTAATCAATAAAGAAACAGGTGAAGTAAAAGAACAAGATGTATTTATGGGAGATTTCCCGTTAATGACAGAAACAGGCACGTTCATTATTAATGGTGCTGAACGCGTTATCGTTTCTCAGCTTGTTCGTTCACCGAGCGTATATTACAGCGGAAAAGTAGATAAAAACGGAAAACGTGGCTTTACAGCTACCGTTATTCCAAACCGCGGTGCATGGCTTGAATATGAAACAGACGCAAAAGACGTTGTGTACGTTCGCATTGATCGTACGCGTAAATTGCCTGTGACCGTGTTATTGCGAGCGTTAGGTTTTGGTTCAGACCAAGAGATTGTCGATTTACTTGGTGATAACGAGTATATTCGTAATACGCTAGAAAAAGACAACACAGAAAGTACAGAAAAAGCGTTGCTTGAAATTTACGAACGGTTACGTCCAGGGGAGCCGCCTACCGTTGAAAACGCAAAAAGCTTGCTCATCTCTCGTTTCTTTGATCCAAAACGATATGATTTAGCAAGCGTTGGTCGTTATAAAATTAACAAAAAGCTCCATATTAAAAACCGTTTATTCGGTCAACGTTTAGCAGAAACGCTCGTTCATCCAGAAACGGGTGAAGTGATTGCTGAAAAAGGAACGGTTCTTGATCGGAGAACGCTCGACCGCATTTTACCTGAGCTTGAAAAAGGGATCGGTATACGTAAATACCAACCGCTTGGGGGCGTTGTCGAAGATGAGTTTGCTTTGCAAGCAATCAAAATTTATGCTCCAAACGATCCAGATGGCGAAAAAGTCATCACAGTCATTAGTAATGGATATATTCCAGAAACAGTAAAACACATTACACCTGCAGATATTATTGCATCTATTAGCTACTTCTTTAACTTATTGCATGGTGTCGGTGATACAGACGATATCGACCACTTAGGAAATCGTCGACTCCGTTCTGTTGGGGAGTTGCTGCAAAATCAGTTCCGAATCGGTCTTTCGCGCATGGAGCGCGTCGTTCGTGAACGGATGTCCATTCAAGATACAAACACAATTACACCACAGCAGCTCATTAATATTCGTCCGGTCATTGCGGCTATTAAAGAATTTTTCGGAAGCTCGCAGTTGTCGCAATTTATGGATCAAACGAACCCACTGGCCGAATTGACACATAAACGTCGTCTTTCTGCGCTTGGTCCGGGCGGTTTAACGCGTGAGCGTGCTGGTTTTGAAGTGCGTGACGTTCACTATTCACACTATGGTCGCATGTGTCCGATCGAAACGCCAGAAGGTCCGAACATCGGATTAATTAACTCGCTTTCGACATATGCAAAAGTGAATAAATTTGGCTTTATTGAAACACCTTATCGTCGTGTTGATCCTGAGACAGGAAAAGTAACGAATCAAATTGATTATTTAACAGCGGATGAAGAAGACAATTACGTTGTGGCTCAAGCAAACGTTCCGATTGCGGAAGATGGGACGTTTTTAGAAGAGAACGTTGTTGCTCGTTTCCGCGGTGAAAACATTGTCGTTAAACGTGATCGTGTCGATTATGTAGACGTTTCACCAAAGCAAGTTGTATCGGTAGCCACAGCGTGTATCCCATTCTTAGAAAACGATGACTCAAACCGTGCGCTTATGGGTGCGAACATGCAACGTCAAGCTGTTCCACTTATGCAACCGGAAGCGCCAATCGTTGGTACAGGAATGGAGTATGTGGCAGCGAAAGACTCTGGTGCTGCAGTCATTTGTAAGCATCGCGGAATTGTTGAGCGAGTCGAAGCGAAAGAAATTTGGGTACGCCGTTTAATCGAAGTCGATGGAAAAGAAGTCAAAGGTGACTTAGATAAATATCGTCTGTTGAAGTTTGTTCGTTCAAACCAAGGAACGTGCTACAATCAACGCCCGATTGTTAAAGCGGGTGACATTGTAGAGAAAGGTGAAATTTTAGCTGACGGTCCATCGATGGAAAAAGGCGAGTTAGCACTCGGTCGCAACGTGCTTGTTGCGTTCATGACATGGGATGGATACAACTACGAGGACGCGATTATTATGAGCGAGCGTCTCGTGAAAGACGATGTGTATACATCGATTCATATCGAGGAATACGAATCTGAAGCGCGCGATACAAAGCTCGGCCCGGAAGAAATTACGCGCGATATTCCAAACGTCGGTGAAGATGCGCTTCGTAACTTAGATGAACGCGGTATTGTCCGCATCGGTGCAGAAGTAAAAGATGGAGACTTGCTTGTCGGTAAAGTTACTCCAAAAGGTGTTACGGAGTTAACTGCAGAAGAGCGCCTATTGCATGCTATCTTTGGCGAGAAAGCACGTGAAGTTCGAGACACATCTTTACGCGTACCACATGGTGGGGGCGGAATCGTTCTTGATGTCAAAGTGTTTACTCGCGAAGACGGCGATGAGTTGCCGCCAGGTGTAAACCAACTTGTTCGTGTGTACATTGTACAAAAACGGAAAATTTCCGAAGGTGACAAAATGGCAGGACGCCATGGAAATAAAGGGGTTATTTCTCGCATTTTACCTGAAGAAGATATGCCGTTTTTACCAGATGGCACACCAGTTGACATCATGTTAAACCCATTAGGTGTACCTTCGCGTATGAACATTGGGCAAGTGCTTGAGTTGCATCTCGGAATGGCGGCGAGAAAGTTAGGTCTTCATGTCGCTTCCCCTGTATTTGACGGCGCTCGTGAAGAAGATGTATGGGCGACGTTAGAAGAAGCAGGAATGGCGCGCGATGCGAAAACTGTTCTATACGACGGACGGACTGGAGAGCCGTTTGACAACCGTGTTTCTGTCGGTATTATGTACATGATTAAGCTTGCGCACATGGTTGATGATAAATTGCATGCTCGTTCGACAGGTCCGTACTCGCTTGTCACGCAACAACCACTTGGCGGAAAAGCGCAATTTGGTGGTCAGCGTTTTGGTGAGATGGAAGTATGGGCGCTTGAAGCATATGGTGCAGCTTATACGTTGCAAGAAATTTTAACTGTCAAATCAGATGATGTCGTTGGTCGCGTGAAAACATACGAGGCGATCGTGAAAGGCGAGAACGTTCCAGAACCAGGCGTTCCTGAATCGTTCAAAGTATTAATTAAAGAGCTACAAAGCTTAGGTATGGACGTCACGGTTTTATCAAGTGATGAAAAAGAAATTAGCATGGAAAATTTCGGGGAAGATGATGACGTTCAACCAGTTGACATCATCCCACCTACAGATGAGTCAGCCAAAGAAGATGAAGGCGTTGTTGTAAAAGAATAGCGTGTTGACATAAGGGTAAAACCTGGATATTAAAAGGGAGGTAGGCCCCTTGTTAGATGTAAATAAGTTTGAATATATGAAGATCGGACTCGCTTCACCCGAGAAAATTCGTTCTTGGTCGTATGGTGAAGTTAAAAAGCCAGAAACGATTAACTATCGAACATTAAAACCAGAAAAAGATGGCCTGTTTTGCGAACGCATTTTTGGTCCGACAAAAGACTGGGAATGTCATTGTGGAAAATATAAGCGCGTTCGTTACAAAGGTGTCGTTTGTGACCGATGCGGCGTCGAAGTTACGCGTGCAAAAGTTCGTCGCGAACGCATGGGTCATATTGAACTAGCAGCCCCTGTTTCACATATTTGGTACTTTAAAGGAATTCCTAGCCGCATGGGACTTGTCTTAGACATGTCCCCTCGCGCCTTAGAGGAAGTCATTTACTTTGCATCTTATGTTGTGACGGATCCAGGCGATACGCCGTTAGAAAAGAAACAATTGCTTTCTGAAAAAGAATATCGCGCGTATCGCGAGAAGTACGGAAATTCATTCCAAGCTTCAATGGGTGCGGAAGCGATTAAAAAATTGTTACAAGACATCGATCTTGAAAAAGAAGTAGAAACGCTAAAAGAGGAATTGAAAACAGCACAAGGACAGCGCCGTGCTCGTACGATTAAACGTCTTGAAGTGCTTGAAGCGTTCCGTAACTCCGGTAACGACCCATCTTGGATGGTTTTAGATGTTTTACCAGTTATTCCACCGGAGTTGCGCCCGATGGTACAGTTAGACGGTGGACGTTTTGCGACATCTGACTTAAACGATTTATATCGTCGTGTCATTAATCGAAACAACCGTTTAAAACGTCTATTAGACCTTGGCGCACCGAACATTATCGTTCAAAACGAGAAACGGATGCTTCAAGAGGCCGTTGATGCGTTAATTGATAACGGTCGTCGTGGTCGTCCGGTTACAGGCCCAGGAAACCGTCCGTTGAAGTCGCTTTCCCATATGTTAAAAGGAAAGCAAGGTCGTTTCCGTCAAAACTTGCTCGGTAAGCGTGTTGACTATTCTGGTCGTTCCGTTATCGTTGTCGGTCCGAATTTGAAAATGTATCAATGCGGATTACCGAAAGAAATGGCGCTTGAGTTGTTTAAACCGTTTGTTATGAAAGAATTAGTAGAACGCGGCTTAGCACATAACATTAAAAGTGCGAAGCGAAAAATTGAGCGCGTTCACCCAGAAGTTTGGGATGTTTTAGAATCTGTCATTAAAGAGCATCCGGTGTTATTAAACCGCGCGCCAACGCTTCACCGTCTTGGTATCCAAGCCTTCGAGCCGACGCTTGTAGAAGGACGTGCGATTCGTTTACATCCACTTGTATGTACGGCGTATAATGCGGACTTCGACGGTGACCAAATGGCTGTGCACGTACCGCTTTCGGCAGAAGCACAAGCAGAAGCACGTCTACTTATGCTTGCAGCACAAAACATTTTGAATCCGAAAGACGGAAAGCCGGTTGTTACTCCTTCACAAGACATGGTTTTAGGAAACTACTATTTAACGATGGAACGTGAAGGTGCAATCGGAGAAGGAATGGTATTTAAAGATACGGACGAGGCGTTGTTAGCTTACCATAATGGTTATGTTCATTTGCATACACGCATCGCTGTTCATGCCGGTTCGTTGAAAAACGAAACGTTTACAGAAGAGCAAAATAATAAATTGCTGATCACAACAGTTGGAAAGTTAATCTTCAATGAGATTTTGCCGAAGTCATTCCCTTATATTAATGAACCGACGCAAGAAAACATTGAAGAACGAACGCCAGATAAGTATTTCTTAGACAAAGGCGTGAACGTGAAAGAAGAAATCCGCAAGCGTGCACTCGTTCCGCCATTTAAGAAAAAAATTCTCGGTAACATCATTGCGGAAGTATTTAAACGCTTCAAAATTACAGAAACATCTAAAATGCTTGACCGCATGAAAGATCTTGGTTTTAAATACTCAACAAAAGCCGGTATTACAATTGGTGTAGCGGACATCGTTGTCTTGCCTGAAAAACAAGAAATTTTAGAAGAAGCACAAGCAAAAGTTGATACGGTATTAAAACAATTTAGACGCGGTTTAATTACTGATGAAGAACGGTATGAGCGTGTTATTTCGATTTGGAGTGCGGCGAAAGACAAAATTCAAGGTCGCTTAATGGAATCGCTTGATAAACGAAATCCAATTTTCATGATGAGTGATTCTGGAGCCCGCGGTAACGCGTCGAACTTTACGCAACTTGCTGGTATGCGTGGATTAATGGCGAACCCAGCTGGACGTATTATCGAGCTTCCGATTAAATCTTCATTCCGCGAAGGTTTAACGGTACTTGAGTACTTCATTTCAACACACGGTGCACGTAAAGGTCTTGCGGATACCGCGTTGAAAACAGCGGACTCTGGTTATTTAACACGTCGTCTCGTTGATGTGGCACAAGACGTCATTATTCGTGAAGATGATTGTGGCACAGATCGTGGTACGTTAATTCGTGCGTTAAAAGACGGTACAGAAGTGATTGTGAAACTCGAAGATCGTCTCATTGGACGTTACGCACGTAAGACGGTGAAACATCCGGAAACGGGCGAAGTGCTCGTGCGTGAAAATGAAATGATTACAGAAGACATCGCGAATGCGATTGTCAAAGCAGGTATTGAAGAAGTATGGATTCGTTCTGCATTTACATGTAACACGCGTCATGGTGTATGTAAAAAATGTTACGGACGCAACTTGGCAACGGGTGCGGAAGTTGAAGTTGGTGAAGCGGTCGGTATTATCGCAGCCCAATCGATCGGTGAGCCGGGTACACAGCTTACAATGCGTACGTTCCACACAGGTGGGGTGGCAGGAGACGATATCACACAAGGTTTACCGCGCGTACAAGAGTTATTTGAAGCGCGTAATCCAAAAGGTCAAGCCGTCATTTCAGAAATTGATGGTGTTGTTGTGGCGATTAACGAAACGCGTGACCGTCAACGTGAAATTGTCATTCAAGGCGAAGTCGAGACACGTACGTATACAGCTCCTTACAGCGCGCGCTTGAAAGTGCAAGAAGGACATAAGGTTGAGCGCGGTCAAGAACTAACAGAAGGCTCAATCGACCCGAAAGAGTTGTTGAGAGTCAAAGATATGAACGCTGTACAAGAATACTTATTGCGTGAAGTACAAAAAGTATACCGCATGCAAGGGGTAGAAATTAGCGATAAACATATCGAGGTTATGGTCCGTCAAATGCTTCGAAAAGTGCGCGTCATTGACGCGGGCGATACAGACTTGTTGCCTGGTACATTGCTTGATATCCATCAATTCACAGATGCGAACGCAAAAGTGTTGATGGAAGGCAAACGTCCAGCGACAGCTCGCCCAGTATTACTTGGAATTACGAAAGCATCGCTTGAAACAGATTCGTTCTTGTCTGCAGCTTCATTCCAAGAGACAACGCGCGTCTTAACGGATGCGGCAATTAAAGGAAAACGTGACGAATTACTTGGATTAAAAGAAAACGTCATTATCGGTAAACTTGTTCCAGCGGGAACAGGTATGGCTCGTTACCGCAAAGTAAAGCCGGTAATTAAAACAACAAAAGACGAGGATGCTGTTACAACGAAATGATGATGATCCTGTTGCTAGCAAACGGAGCTAGCAACAGGTCAAAAAATAATAGTTGACACAGCACTCAGAAAGTGATAGCATAATAAAGGTGTTCCGAAAACCTGTCACTTTGGAGGATATGTTACATGTCTTATGAAAAAGTCGCACAGGCGAAACAGATTGTTGTAGGAACGAAACAAACAGTACGTGCTCTGAAAGATGGGAACGTTAAAGAGGTAGTCGTTGCTGAAGATGCTGACGTAGCCGTGATTGAAAAAGTCGTAAAAGCAGCGAACGATCGAAACGTTCCAATTTTAAAAGTCGATTCAACGAAAAAGCTTGGAAAGGCATGTGGGATTGACGTAGGAGCTGCAGCTGTTGCGATTATTCGTTAAAAACTGTTTTTGTGGGTTACTACAAAAACTTTGTTTTTGCATAAAAATGAGCCACCTGGATGTGTGGGCTTGAATTTGATTGTGAAGGGAGGAAATTTACCATGCCTACAATTAACCAGCTTGTACGTAAAGGTCGTACAAAAAAGGTAGTGAAATCTAAATCACCTGCGTTAAATAAAGGGTATAACAGCTTCAAAAAAGTTCAAACAACTGTTTACTCTCCGCAAAAACGTGGAGTATGTACACGTGTAGGTACAATGACACCAAAGAAGCCAAACTCTGCGCTTCGTAAATATGCCCGTGTACGTTTATCTAACGGTATCGAGGTAACTGCATACATCCCAGGTATCGGTCACAACTTACAAGAACACAGCGTTGTATTAATTCGCGGTGGACGTGTAAAAGACTTACCGGGGGTACGTTACCACATCGTCCGCGGTGCTTTAGATACAGCAGGTGTAGCGAACCGTATGCAAGGTCGTTCTAAATACGGTGCGAAAAAACCAAAAGCAGCTAAGAAATAATATTCGACATCTTTTGTTGATTTTTACTGAAAGGAGGAAAAAATATGCCACGTAAAGGTCCGGTTCCTAAACGAGATGTGTTACCAGATCCAATTTACAATTCAAAGCTAGTTACACGTTTAATCAATAAAATTATGATTGACGGTAAAAAAGGTAAAGCACAAAAAATTCTTTACACAGCGTTCGATATCATTCGTGAGCGCACAGGTAAAGATCCAATGGAAGTGTTTGAGCAAGCGTTAAAAAACGTTATGCCAGTTCTTGAAGTTCGTGCACGCCGTGTTGGTGGTGCAAACTACCAAGTTCCTGTTGAGGTGCGTCCAGAGCGCCGTACAACATTAGGTCTCCGTTGGCTCGTGAACTATGCTCGTCTTCGTGGAGAAAAAACGATGGAAGAGCGTTTAGCGAACGAGATCATGGATGCAGCGAATAATACAGGTGCAGCTGTGAAAAAACGCGAAGATACACACAAAATGGCAGAAGCAAACAAAGCGTTTGCACACTATCGTTGGTAATTTTTTCGTTAAATTAAGAATAGGTGAGAGCGATGCGGTTGAAACTAAAAAAGCATGCCCATCGCTCATTCGCCTATATTCCTATATGCAAATAAAATTACGATACTTCATTTAAGGAAGGAGAAAAAATCCATATGGCAAGACAGTTCTCCTTGGAAAACACTCGCAATATCGGAATCATGGCCCATATCGACGCCGGTAAAACAACAACAACAGAGCGTATCCTTTTCTACACAGGACGCGTTCATAAAATCGGTGAAGTTCATGAGGGCGCAGCAACGATGGACTGGATGGAGCAAGAACAAGAGCGCGGAATTACAATTACATCCGCAGCGACGACAGCTCAATGGAAAGGCCATCGCATTAACATCATCGATACACCTGGACACGTCGACTTCACAGTAGAAGTTGAGCGTTCATTGCGTGTATTAGACGGTGCAGTCGCGGTATTAGACGCACAATCAGGTGTAGAACCGCAAACAGAAACAGTATGGCGCCAAGCGACTACATATGGCGTTCCACGTATTGTTTTCGTAAACAAAATGGACAAAATTGGCGCTGACTTTTTATACTCTGTTAAAACGCTTCATGAGCGTTTACAAGCGAATGCGCACCCTGTTCAATTACCAATTGGTGCAGAAGATCAATTTACAGGCATCATCGACCTTGTTGAAATGTGCGCATATCACTATCACGATGAATTAGGAAAAAACATCGAGCGCATCGAGATTCCTGAAGACTATCGTGATATGGCAGAAGAATACCGCGGGAAATTAATTGAAGCGGTTGCAGAGCTCGACGAAGAATTAATGATGAAATATTTAGAAGGGGAAGAAATTACGAAAGAAGAGTTAAAAGCTGCAATTCGTAAAGCGACAGTTTCTGTGCAATTCTTCCCAGTATTTTGTGGTTCTGCATTCAAAAACAAAGGTGTTCAATTAATGCTTGACGGCGTTGTTGACTACTTACCATCGCCAGTCGACATTCCTGCGATTAAAGGAACTGTTCCTGATACAGAAGAAGAAACAGTTCGTGAAGCGCGTGACGATGCTCCGTTTGCAGCGCTAGCGTTCAAAATTATGACAGACCCTTACGTTGGTAAGTTGACGTTCTTCCGCGTATACTCAGGTACATTAAACTCTGGTTCTTACGTGTTGAACTCAACAAAACGTAAGCGTGAACGTATCGGTCGTATTCTACAAATGCACGCAAACCACCGCGAAGAAATCGCACAAGTTTACGCAGGTGACATTGCGGCAGCTGTAGGTTTAAAAGATACAACAACTGGTGATACGTTGTGTGATGAAAAAGACCCAGTTATCTTGGAGTCTATGCAATTCCCAGAGCCAGTTATTCAAATCGCGATCGAACCGAAGTCAAAAGCTGACCAAGATAAGATGAGCACAGCACTACAAAAACTTCAAGAAGAGGACCCAACATTCCGTGCATGGACAGACCAAGAAACAGGTCAAACAATCATCGCGGGTATGGGTGAGCTTCACCTTGACATCATCGTTGACCGCATGCGTCGCGAGTTTAAGGTAGAAGCGAACGTTGGTGCTCCTCAAGTTGCGTACCGCGAAACATTCCGTAAATCTGCACAAGTTGAAGGTAAATTTGTGCGTCAGTCTGGTGGTCGCGGTCAATACGGTCACGTTTGGATCGAGTTCTCGCCAAACGAAGAAGGAAAAGGCTTTGAATTCGAAAACGCGATTGTCGGTGGGGTTGTTCCGAGAGAATACATCCCTGCAATTCAAGCAGGTCTTGAAGATGCAATGCAAAACGGTGTTCTTGCTGGATACCCAGTTGTTGACATTAAAGCGAAATTATTTGACGGTTCTTACCACGATGTTGACTCAAGCGAAATGGCGTTCAAAATCGCTGCTTCTATGGCATTGAAAAACGCAGCGGCAAAATGTGACCCTGTATTGCTTGAGCCAATCATGAAAGTAGAAGTCATCGTCCCTGAAGAATATTTAGGTGACATCATGGGTGACATCACTTCTCGTCGCGGTCGCGTCGAAGGTATGGAAGCTCGCGGTAACGCACAAGTTGTTCGCGCGATGGTTCCACTTTCTGAAATGTTTGGATACGCAACTTCATTGCGTTCAAATACACAAGGTCGCGGAACGTTCACAATGGTATTTGACCATTATGAAGAAGTTCCGAAGAGCATTGCTGAGGAAATCATCAAAAAAAATAAAGGTGAATAATTGATTTTCTAGCATTGTTCAAGTATAAATACTTATGTAAGACTTGGAAGTGGACGTGCCTGTGCACTTTCACTTCCGAGCATTCTATATTCTATACACTTAATAAAAAACACTAAGGAGGATATTATAATGGCTAAAGCGAAATTCGAACGCACGAAACCACACGTCAACATTGGTACAATCGGCCACGTTGACCATGGTAAAACAACTTTAACAGCTGCAATCACAACAGTTCTTGCGAAACAAGGTAAAGCAGAAGCACGCGCGTATGATCAAATCGACGCTGCTCCAGAAGAGCGCGAGCGCGGAATTACAATCTCAACTGCACACGTTGAGTACGAAACTGACAACCGTCACTATGCACACGTTGACTGCCCAGGTCACGCTGACTACGTGAAAAACATGATCACAGGTGCTGCGCAAATGGACGGCGCGATCCTTGTTGTATCTGCAGCTGACGGTCCAATGCCACAAACTCGTGAGCACATTCTTCTTTCTCGCCAAGTAGGCGTACCTTACATTGTTGTATTCTTAAACAAATGCGACATGGTAGACGACGAAGAGCTTTTAGAGCTTGTTGAAATGGAAGTTCGCGATCTATTATCTGAATACGACTTCCCTGGAGACGAAGTTCCTGTAATTAAAGGTTCTGCGTTAAAAGCACTTGAGGGAGATCCAGCTTGGGAAGCAAAAATCATCGAGCTTATGAACGCTGTTGATGAGTACATCCCAACTCCACAACGCGAAGTTGACAAACCATTCATGATGCCAGTTGAGGACGTATTCTCAATCACTGGTCGTGGTACAGTTGCTACTGGTCGCGTTGAGCGCGGTATCTTAAAAGTTGGTGACCAAGTAGAAATCATCGGTCTTTCTGAAGAGCCAAAAGCAACAACTGTTACAGGTGTTGAAATGTTCCGTAAGCTTCTTGACCAAGCTGAAGCTGGTGACAACATCGGTGCGCTTCTTCGCGGTGTTTCTCGTGACGAAGTACAACGCGGTCAAGTATTAGCAAAACCAGGAACAATCACTCCACACACAAAATTTAAAGCACAAGTTTACGTATTAACAAAAGAAGAAGGTGGACGTCATACTCCATTCTTCTCTAACTACCGTCCACAATTCTACTTCCGTACAACGGACGTAACAGGTATCATCCAACTTCCAGAAGGCGTTGAGATGGTAATGCCTGGTGACAACATCGAAATGACAGTAGAATTAATCGCGCCAATCGCGATCGAAGAAGGTACAAAATTCTCGATCCGCGAAGGTGGACGTACAGTAGGTGCAGGTTCTGTATCTGAAATCATCGAGTAATCGATAAAGTGGTCTAGCTTGCTGCTAGACCACTTATTTTTGTTCCATTGAAATTGCGTAATGAAATATGTATAATAGGGAAAGCGGTTTGTTTAGAAAAGAAATAAAAAACTTGCATTAGGCATGAAAATTATATATAATAATAAACGTTGGTCTTTGACTGCGATGAAGTGGAAGGTTGCTGACACACCCGGCCGCTTTGCCATGGCGAGTGTGAAGGAAATTTCCATGGAGAATGTCTATTTTAAAAATAGGCGAAGAAGGAGGGAAAATAATGGCAAAAGAAAAAATTCGTATTCGTTTAAAAGCGTATGATCATCGAATTCTTGATCAATCTGCTGAGAAAATTGTGGAAACTGCAAAGCGTTCAGGCGCGACTGTATCTGGACCGATTCCGTTACCAACTGAAAAAACGGTGTACACGATCTTACGTGCGGTTCATAAATACAAAGACTCTCGTGAGCAGTTCGAAATGCGCACACATAAACGCTTAATTGATATCGTCAATCCGACTCCACAAACAGTAGATTCTTTAATGCGTTTAGACTTACCGTCTGGTGTCGATATTGAAATCAAGTTGTAATTGCGATATAGGAGGTGTGAAAGATGAAAGGAATCTTAGGAAGAAAAATCGGCATGACTCAAGTGTTCGCTGAAAACGGAGATCTTATTCCTGTCACAGTTATTCAAGCGACTCCAAACGTAGTTCTTCAAAAGAAAACGATTGAAAACGACGGTTATGAAGCGATTCAATTAGGTTTTGAAGATTTACGTGAGAAGTTGGCGAACAAGCCTCAAAAAGGTCATGCTGCGAAGGCAAACACCACACCTAAGCGCTTCATTCGTGAAATTCGTGGTGTGAATCTTGCAGAGTATGAAGTAGGTCAAGAAGTAAAAGTGGACATTTTCAACGAAGGTGAAATCGTTGACGTAACAGGTACGTCAAAGGGTAAAGGTTTCCAAGGTGTAATTAAACGCCACGGACAATCTCGTGGACCAATGGCTCACGGTTCTCGTTACCATCGTCGTCCTGGTTCAATGGGTCCGATCGCTCCAAACCGTGTATTTAAATCAAAAGAGCTTCCAGGCCGCATGGGTGGCGAGCGTGTGACAGTACAAAACTTAAAAGTTGTTAAAGTAGATCCAGAACGCAACTTAATCTTAATTAAAGGAAACGTTCCAGGTCCGAACAAAGGACTTGTTATCATTAAAAGCGCGGTTAAAGCGAAATAATTTCTTTAAGAAAGGAGGAAATACCCAATGCCAAAAGTAGCATTGTACAACCAAAACGGAGAAAACATCGGTGAAATCGAATTAAACGATGCCGTATTTGGTATTGAACCGAACAAACATGTGTTATTTGAAGCGGTAATTATGCAACGTGCTTCCTTACGTCAAGGAACTCATAAAACAAAAAATCGTGCAGAAGTAAGTGGCGGTGGTCGTAAGCCATGGCGCCAAAAAGGTACTGGACGCGCTCGCCAAGGATCGATTCGTTCTCCACAATGGCGCGGCGGTGGTGTTGTATTCGGTCCGGTTCCACGCAGCTACAGCTACAAACTTCCGAAAAAAGTTCGTCGCTTAGCGATTAAATCGGCATTATCTTCAAAAGTGCTTGAAAACAGCATTGTTGTATTAGACAATTTAACGCTTGAAGCACCAAAAACAAAAGAAATGGTTAAGATTTTAAACAACCTTTCTGTTGATCGCAAAGCGTTAATTGTAACAGCAGATGCAAACGAGAACGTCATTCTTTCAGCTCGCAACATTCCAGGGGTTACAGTTGTGACAGCAAGCGGAATTAACGTTCTTGATGTACTCAACCACGACAAGCTTGTCATTACGAAAGCTGCTGTGGAAAAAGTAGAGGAGGTGCTTGCATAATGAAAGATCCTCGCGATATTATTAAGCGCCCCGTCATTACTGAACGTTCAACAGAGTTAATGACTGAAAAAAAATATACGTTCGAAGTTGATGTGAAAGCGAACAAAACAGAAGTAAAAGATGCGATCGAAGCGATTTTCGGCGTGAAAGTAGCGAAGGTCAACATTATGAACTACAAAGGAAAGTTCAAACGTGTTGGTCGCTACAGCGGATTAACAAACCGCCGTCGCAAAGCGATTGTTACATTAACGCCAGACAGCAAAGAGATCGAACTATTTGAAGTATAAGTTTAAAAGTGAAGGAGGGAAATGGACATGGCGATTAAAAAATATAAGCCAACGTCTAACGGTCGTCGCGGTATGACGGTTTTAGACTTCTCTGAGCTTACAACAGATAAGCCGGAAAAATCGTTGCTTGCCCCTTTAAAGAAAAAAGGCGGTCGTAACAACCAAGGTAAATTAACAGTTCGTCACCAAGGTGGCGGTCATAAACGTCAATATCGTATTATTGACTTTAAACGCGATAAAGATGGCATTCCAGGACGCGTTGCTACAATCGAATACGATCCAAACCGTTCTGCGAATATCGCATTAATTCATTATGCCGATGGTGAAAAACGTTACATCATCGCACCGAAAAACTTAGAAGTTGGCATGGAAATCATGTCAGGTCCAGATGCGGACATTAAAGTAGGTAACGCATTACCTTTAGCAAACATTCCAGTTGGTACAGTTATTCACAACATCGAATTAAAACCTGGTAAAGGCGGACAATTAGTGCGTGCTGCAGGTACATCTGCACAAGTGCTTGGTAAAGAAGGTAAGTACGTACTTGTTCGTTTATCTTCAGGTGAAGTTCGCATGATTTTAGCAACTTGCCGCGCAACAGTCGGTCAAGTTGGTAACGAACAACATGAGCTTGTGAACATCGGTAAAGCTGGACGCGCTCGTTGGTTAGGCATTCGTCCAACAGTTCGCGGTTCTGTTATGAACCCAGTCGATCACCCACACGGTGGTGGTGAAGGTAAAGCACCAATCGGACGTAAGTCTCCAATGACTCCATGGGGCAAACCAACACTTGGATTCAAAACACGTAAGAAGAAAAATAAATCTGATAAATTTATCGTACGTCGTCGTAAAAAATAACGGGGTTGAGCTACGGTTCAAAAGAACCGTAGAGCAATCACGAAAGGAGGTTCACTTATGGGTCGCAGCTTGAAAAAAGGTCCTTTTTGTGATGATCATTTAATGAAAAAAATTGAGAAATTGAATGAAACTGGACAAAAACAAGTGATCAAAACGTGGTCTCGTCGTTCAACAATTTTCCCACAATTCATCGGTCACACAATCGCTGTTTACGATGGTCGTAAACACGTTCCAGTTTACATCACAGAGGACATGGTCGGTCATAAGCTCGGTGAGTTCGCGCCAACGCGCACGTACAAAGGTCACGCTGCTGATGACAAGAAAACAAAACGTTAATATGAGAGGAGGCTTCATTTATGCAAGCTAAAGCTGTTGCTAGAACGGTTCGAATTGCTCCTCGTAAAGCTCGTTTAGTGATTGATTTAATTCGAGGAAAGCAAGTGAGTGAAGCAGTTGCGATTCTTCGCCATACGCCAAAAGCTGCTTCTCCGATTATCGAGAAAGTGTTAAAATCTGCAGTGGCAAACGCAGAACATAACTATGATATGGACGTGAACAAACTTGTTGTTACAGAAGCTTATGTGAACGAAGGACCAACATTGAAACGTTTCCGTCCTCGTGCACAAGGTCGTGCGAGCGCAATTAACAAACGCACAAGCCATATCACGATCGTTGTTTCAGAAAAGAAGGAGGGATAATCAGTGGGTCAAAAGGTAAATCCAATCGGTCTTCGCATTGGCATTATTCGTGATTGGGAATCAAGATGGTACGCTGAGAAAGATTACGCGGACCTTTTACACGAAGATCTTAAAATTCGCGAATACCTCACAAAGCGCTTAAGCGATGCAGCTGTTTCTCGCATTGAGATCGAGCGTGCAGCAAACCGTGTAAATATTACAATCCATACGGCGAAACCAGGAATGGTAATCGGTAAAGGTGGATCTGAAGTTGAAGCGCTTCGTAAAGCGTTAAACGAATTAACTGGCAAACGTGTTCATATCAACATCGTTGAAATTAAAAAGCCAGACTTAGAAGCAAAACTTGTTGCGGAAAATATCGCGCGTCAAATCGAAAACCGCGTATCATTCCGTCGTGCGCAAAAACAAGCGATCCAACGCACAATGCGTGCAGGTGCTAAAGGAATCAAAACGATGGTATCTGGTCGTTTAGGTGGAGCAGATATCGCTCGCTCAGAACATTATAGCGAAGGAACAGTTCCACTTCATACTCTTCGCGCTGATATTGACTATGCAACAGCAGAAGCGGATACAACATACGGAAAAATCGGCGTGAAAGTATGGATTTATCGTGGAGAGGTCCTTCCTACGAAAAAGAAAACTGAGGAAGGAGGAAATTAATCATGTTAATGCCAAAACGCGTAAAATATCGTCGTGAACATCGCGGTCGCATGAAAGGTCGCGCAAAAGGCGGTACGGAAGTACATTTTGGTGAGTACGGCTTACAAGCTTTAGAGCCAGCATGGATTACAAACCGTCAAATCGAGGCTGCTCGTCGTGCGATGACTCGTTACATGAGACGTGGCGGTAAAGTATGGATTAAAATTTTCCCTTCAAAACCATACACAGCAAAACCACTTGAAGTGCGCATGGGTTCCGGTAAAGGTGCTCCAGAAGGTTGGGTAGCTGTTGTTAAACCTGGTAAAGTCATGTTTGAAATCGCGGGAGTTTCTGAAGAAGTGGCTCGTGAAGCATTACGTCTTGCTTCTCACAAACTTCCAATCAAATGTAAATTCGTAAAACGTGAAGAAATTGGTGGTGAATCAAATGAAAGCTAAAGAAATTCGTGAACTTACCACTGCCGAGATTGAACAAAAAATTAAAGCGTTGAAAGAAGAGTTATTCAACCTTCGCTTCCAATTGGCAACAGGTCAATTAGAGAATACTGCTCGTATTCGTGAAGTACGCAAAGCGATTGCGCGTATGAAAACTGTTATTCGCGAAAGAGAGATCGCTGCTAATAAATAATTGAAATCGAGGGGAGGTTCGCACAATGAGTGAACGCAACAATCGTAAAGTTCTCGTCGGCCGTGTTGTTTCCGATAAAATGGATAAAACAATTACGGTTCTTGTAGAAACTTATAAAAAGCATCCTCTTTACGGCAAGCGCGTAAAGTATTCGAAAAAATATAAAGCACATGACGAAAACAACGTAGCAAAAGTGGGCGACATCGTAAAAATTATGGAAACACGTCCTCTTTCTGCGACAAAACGTTTCCGTCTTGTTGAAGTAGTCGAAAAAGCTGTTATTGTTTAATGAATATGTTCGGGATGATGGATACAAATCCGAAAGGAGGTTTCGTCAATGATTCAACAAGAAACTCGTATGAAAGTTGCTGATAACTCTGGTGCACGTGAAGTGCTTGTCATTAAAGTGCTAGGTGGTTCTGGTCGTCGTTATGCGAACATTGGCGACATCGTTGTGGCGACAGTTAAAGATGCAACACCAGGTGGCGTTGTTAAAAAAGGTCAAGTCGTTAAAGCGGTTGTCGTTCGTACGAAACGTGGTGTGCGCCGTACAGACGGTTCTTACATCCGTTTTGATGAAAATGCTTGCGTAATCATTCGTGATGACAAGAGCCCACGTGGTACACGTATTTTCGGGCCAGTTGCTCGCGAACTACGTGAAAAAGACTTTATGAAAATCGTTTCTTTAGCTCCAGAAGTGATTTAATGAAAAGGAAAAGCCTTTTAAGGAGGTGCGATTCAGATGCATGTAAAAAAAGGTGATAAAGTACAAGTGATCTCTGGTAAAGATAAAGGCAAACAAGGCGTTATTCTTGCTGCGTTTCCAAAGAAAAACCGAGTGCTTGTTGAAGGCGTGAACATCGTGAAAAAACACGTAAAACCTTCTCAAGCAAATCCACAAGGCGGCATCATCAACCAAGAGGCGCCAATCCACGTATCGAACGTAATGCCTCTTGATCCAAAAACGGGATTACCAACTCGTGTTGGTTACAAAGTGGTTGACGGTAAAAAAGTTCGCTATGCGAAACGTTCTGGTGAAATTTTAGACAAATAATGAAGTGACTGAGGAAGGGAGGTACTCAAATGAACCGCCTTAAAGAAAAGTATTTAAAAGAAGTTGTTCCTGCTCTTATGAGCAAGTTTAACTATAAATCTGTGATGCAAGTTCCAAAAATCGAAAAAATTGTTATCAACATGGGTGTTGGTGACGCGGTACAAAACGCAAAAGCGTTAGATAATGCAGTAGAAGAACTCGCGTTAATTTCTGGTCAAAAGCCAGTTGTTACACGCGCGAAAAAATCAATTGCGGGTTTCCGTCTTCGTGAAGGAATGCCAATCGGTGCAAAAGTAACGCTTCGCGGTGAGCGCATGTACGAGTTTTTCGATAAGCTCGTGTCTGTTTCTTTACCGCGTGTTCGCGACTTCCGTGGCGTTTCTAAAAAATCGTTCGATGGACGCGGTAACTACACATTAGGTGTAAAAGAGCAATTAATTTTCCCTGAAATTGACTACGATAAAGTAAACAAAGTTCGCGGTATGGACATCGTTATCGTTACAACTGCGAAAACAGATGAAGAAGCTCGTGAATTACTTACATTGCTCGGTATGCCATTCCAAAAATAATCATTCCCATTCGTAAAAAGAGGGAGGCGAAAACGTGGCTAAAAAATCAATGATCGCGAAACAAAAACGCACACCAAAGTTTAAAGTACAAGCGTACACTCGTTGTGAGCGTTGTGGACGTCCACACTCTGTATATCGCAAATTTAAACTTTGCCGTATTTGTTTCCGTGAATTAGCGTATAAAGGTCAAATTCCTGGTGTGAAAAAAGCAAGCTGGTAATAAACCCATGAGTTGGGAAGGAGGTAAAACATAATGGTGATGACAGATCCAATTGCAGATATGCTTACTCGCATTCGTAATGCGAACATGGTGCGTCACGAGAAACTTGAAGTCCCTGCTTCAAAAATTAAAAGAGAAATCGCTGAAATTTTAAAGCGTGAAGGTTTCATTCGTGATGTCGAATACATTGAAGATAACAAACAAGGTATTCTTCGAATTTTCTTAAAGTACGGTCCAAATAACGAGCGCGTAATTACAGGTCTTAAACGCATCAGCAAACCTGGTTTGCGCGTATATGCGAAAGCTGATGAAGTACCACGCGTATTGAACGGTTTAGGAATCGCGATTCTTTCAACATCTCAAGGTATTTTAACTGACAAAGAAGCACGTCAAAAACGTACTGGCGGCGAAGTGTTAGCATACATTTGGTAATTATTTTGCAACGAATGGAGGTGTAGTACATGTCACGTGTTGGTAAAAAACCATTGGAGATTCCAGCTGGTGTTACAGTTACACTAAACGGTAACACAGTTACTGTAAAAGGGCCGAAAGGTGAACTTACTCGTACGTTCCATCCAGATATGGTCATTAAAGTAGAAGGAAATATTTTAACAGTTGAACGTCCAAGCGATGAGAAACATCATCGTGCGCTTCACGGAACGACTCGTAGCTTGCTTGCAAACATGGTTGAAGGTGTTTCAAAAGGTTATGAGCGTGCGCTTGAGCTTGTCGGTGTCGGTTACCGTGCGACAAAACAAGGTAAAAAGCTTGTATTAAGCGTAGGATACTCTCACCCTGTTGAAATCGAACCAGAAGAAGGGCTTGAAATCGAAGTTCCTTCACAAACAAAAATTATCGTTAAAGGTGCGGACAAACAACGTGTTGGTGAATTAGCAGCAAACATTCGTGCCGTTCGTTCACCAGAACCTTACAAAGGAAAAGGTATTCGCTACGAAGGCGAAGTTGTACGTCGTAAAGAAGGTAAAACAGGTAAGAAATAATGCTGCTTAGGTAAATGAAAGGAGTGACACGAATGATCACTAAGCTTGATAAAAATGCAGTTCGCAAAAAAAGACACGCTCGTGTTCGTCGTAAAGTAGTAGGAACTGCGGAACGTCCACGCTTAAATGTGTTCCGTTCAAACAAACACATTTACGCACAAATTATTGACGATATGAAAGCCGTGACGCTTGTTAGCGCGTCAACGTTAGATAAAGAATTCGACTTAGAATCAACAGGCAATGTTGAAGCAGCTCAAAAAGTGGGCGAATTAATTGCTAAACGTGCACTTGAAAAAGGAATCACATCGGTTGTATTCGACCGTGGCGGATATTTATATCATGGACGTGTTAAAGCACTTGCAGACGCTGCTCGTGAAGCTGGATTACAATTCTAATTAAGAAGGAGGGACAGAGATGCGTCGCATTGATCCAAATAAACTTGAACTAGAAGAACGCGTTGTTGCCGTTAACCGCGTAGCTAAAGTAGTAAAAGGTGGACGTCGTTTCCGTTTCGCTGCGTTAGTCGTTGTTGGTGACAAAAACGGTCATGTCGGTTTCGGAACTGGAAAAGCACAAGAAGTTCCAGATGCTATTCGCAAAGCGATTGAAGACGCGAAGAAAAACTTAATTACTGTGCCGATCGTTGGTACAACTATTCCACATGAAGTGATCGGACATTTCGGTGCAGGTGAAATCATTTTAAAACCAGCATCTGAAGGTACTGGGGTTATCGCTGGTGGTCCTGCGCGTGCGGTATTAGAGTTAGCAGGTATTAGCGATATTTTATCGAAGTCAATCGGTTCCAACACACCAATTAACATGGTGCGCGCAACAATCGACGGTTTGAAGCAATTGAAACGTGCAGAAGAGGTAGCAAAATTGCGCGGTAAAACAGTTGAGGAACTGTTAGGATAAGGGAGGGAAAAATGATGGCGAAAAAATTAGCAATTACCCTCACTCGCAGCGTAATCGGTCGTCCGCAAGACCAACGCGTGACGGTTAAAACATTAGGTTTACGAAAATTGCATCAAACAGTTGTTCATAATGACAATCCAGCCATTCGTGGAATGATCAATAAAGTTTCTCACCTTGTAACAGTAAAAGAATTAGAAGAATAAGGAGGTGCCTCGGCATGAAGCTACATGAATTACAACCAGCACCGGGTTCCCGTAAAGAACGCAACCGTGTTGGTCGTGGTATCGGCTCTGGTAACGGAAAAACTTCTGGTAAAGGACACAAAGGGCAAAACGCTCGCTCTGGCGGCGGCGTACGCATCGGCTTTGAAGGTGGTCAAACGCCTTTATTCCGTCGTTTACCAAAACGCGGCTTTACAAACATTCATCGTAAAGAATATGCGATCGTTAACCTTGAAGCGTTGAATCGCTTTGAAGACGGTACAGAAGTAACACCAGAATTGTTGCTTGAAACAGGCGTAGTAAGCAAGTTGAAAGCAGGCATCAAAGTTCTTGGTGATGGTGAGCTCACGAAAAAATTAACAGTAAAAGCTCATAAATTCTCTGCTTCTGCAAAAGAAGCGATCGAAGCTGCTGGCGGTACAACTGAGGTGATTTAATGTTTCGAACAATCTCCAATTTTATGCGCGTGGGTGATATAAGAAGAAAAATTTTGTTCACCCTTCTTATGCTCATTGTATTTCGTATCGGTACGTTTATTCCTGTGCCGGGCGTAAATGCAGACGTATTAAAAATGCAAGACCAGTTCAATGCCTTTGGCGTATTGAACACATTCGGTGGCGGCGCCTTGAAAAATTTCTCGATTTTTGCGATGGGCGTCATGCCATACATTACGGCATCCATCATCGTACAACTATTACAGATGGATGTTGTTCCTAAATTTACGGAATGGTCGAAACAAGGAGAAGTAGGCCGCCGTAAGCTTGCTCAGTTTACTCGCTACTTTACAATTGTGCTTGGGTTTATCCAAGCGTTCGCTATGTCTTATGGGTTTCATAATATGTCTGGTGGTGTGCTCATTAAAAACCCAGGCATTCCGACATATTTGCTTATTGCGCTCGTTTTAACAGCAGGGACTGCCTTTTTAATGTGGCTCGGTGAGCAAATTACAGCAAAAGGTGTTGGGAACGGCATTTCTGTTTTAATTTTCGCAGGGATTGTTTCTGGTATCCCAACAACGCTTAACCAAATTTACGTTCAGCAGTTTGAAAATGCTGGCGATCAGCTGTTTTTGCGTATCGTGACAGTTTTGTTAGTCGCTTTAGCAGTCGTTGCAGTTATTGTTGGTGTCATTTATATGCAACAAGCGTTTCGGAAAATTCCGATTCAATATGCGAAGCGATTAGAGGGACGTAGTCCAGTAGGTGGTCATTCGACGCACATTCCGTTAAAAGTGAATCCGGCAGGTGTCATACCGGTTATTTTTGCGGTGTCGTTTATTATTACTCCACCGACGATTGCATCGTTTTTCGGCTCGAATGATGTAACATTATGGATTAAAAAAGTTTTTGACTACACGCAACCAGTTGGGATGATCATATACGTCGCTTTAATTGTTGCCTTTACGTATTTTTATGCGTTTGTTCAAGTTAATCCAGAACAAATGGCGGACAATTTGAAAAAGCAAGGTGGTTATATTCCAGGCATTCGTCCAGGAAAGAACACGCAAGAATTCATTACACGCGTTTTGTATCGATTAACTTTCGTCGGAGCTCTATTTTTAGCAGCAATCGCTGTTCTTCCTGTCTTCTTTATCGAGTTCGCTAAACTGCCGCCTTCTGCTCAAATTGGAGGAACGAGCTTGCTAATCGTCGTCGGCGTTGCTTTAGAGACGATGAAGCAGCTAGAAAGCCAATTAGTGAAGCGCCATTATAAAGGCTTTATTAAATAAAAAGAGGTGTTGGGAATTTTATTCCCTCTACCTCATACAGAGCTGAGGGGGAGAAATTGATGAATTTAGTATTGATGGGACTGCCGGGTGCCGGAAAAGGGACACAGGCAGAAAAAATCGTTGAGAAATACAAAATTCCTCACATTTCTACTGGGGATATGTTTCGAGCAGCGATCAAAGAAGGGACAGAGCTCGGTTTACAGGCGAAGTCGTACATGGATCGTGGCGATCTTGTTCCAGATGAAGTGACAATCGGCATTGTTCGTGAGCGATTAAGCAAGGACGATTGCCAAAACGGATTTTTGCTTGACGGTTTTCCAAGAACGGTCGCTCAAGCAGAAGCGTTAGAAACACTTCTTCAACAGTTAGACCGTTCGATTGATTACGTCATTAACATTGAAGTAGATAAAAGCATTTTGATGGAACGTTTAACAGGCAGACGCATTTGTAAAGAATGTGGCGCAACATATCATCTCGTATTCAATCCGCCAGCTCAAGCAGGTGTTTGCGATAAATGTGGTGGAGAGTTGTATCAACGTGCAGATGATAATGAAGCGACCGTAGCAAATCGTCTTGAAGTTAATATGAAACAAGCGCAGCCGTTGCTCGATTTTTATGAAGCAAAAGGGTACTTGCGCAACATTAACGGACAACAACATATCGATCAAGTGTTTGCTGACATTTGTGAATTACTTGGGGGCTTACAATAATGATCATTTGCAAAACCCCACGCGAAATTGAAATTATGCGTGAAGCTGGCCGAATTGTTGCCTTAACTCATCAAGAATTACAAAAATATATCGAGCCAGGCATAACGACAAGAGAGCTCGATCATATTGCTGAAACGTTCATTCGCAAACATGATGCAATTCCTTCGTTTAAAGGATATAATGGATTCCAAGGGAGCATTTGTACGTCCGTAAACGAGGAACTCGTTCATGGCGTTCCGGGAGACCGTGTGCTTCGCGAAGGGGATATTATTAGCATCGATATTGGCGCAAAATATAATGGATATCATGGCGATTCGGCTTGGACATATCCGGTTGGCGTCATTTCCGAAGAGGCGAAAAAGCTTTTAGAAGTGACAGAGCAATCGTTGTATCGCGGATTGGAAGAAGCGAAACCTGGCGCACGGTTAACGAACATTTCTCATGCGATCCAAACGTATGTCGAGGCGCATAACTTTTCGGTTGTGCGTGAGTATGTTGGGCATGGAATTGGTCAAGACTTACATGAAGATCCGCAAATTCCACATTACGGTCCACCAAACAAAGGGCCGCGGTTAAAGCCAGGAATGGTTCTATGCATTGAACCAATGGTGAATGCAGGAACCCGTTATGTTCGCACGTTAGAAGATAATTGGACGGTCGTCACAGTAGATGGCAAACTTTGTGCTCACTTCGAGCATACGATTGCGATTACTGAGACGGGATATGAAATTTTAACAACACTTTGAACGCTTTAACCTTCTTTGCGGATGCGCATCGTAAGCTTTAAACTGGTCGTGTTAGTTGAACATGTTACTCATTTCAAAAAAGAAGGGAGAGCCGTTCAATGGCGAAAGACGATGTAATTGAAGTGGAAGGTACAGTCGTTGAAACGTTGCCTAATGCCATGTTCCGAGTGGAACTTGAAAACGGTCATACTGTTTTAGCTCACGTTTCAGGTAAAATTCGTATGCATTTTATTCGCATTTTACCAGGTGATAAAGTGACGGTGGAATTATCACCTTACGATTTAACACGTGGAAGAATTACGTATCGATATAAATAACACTCCGCACGAACAAGGAGGTAAGTTCACATGAAAGTTAGACCATCTGTAAAACCGATTTGCGAAAAATGCAAAGTCATTCGCAGACGCGGAAAAGTTATGGTGATTTGTGAAAATCCAAAGCATAAGCAAAAACAAGGATAAAACTTGAGGAGGTGTACAAATTATGGCACGTATTGCAGGTGTAGATATTCCTCGTGACAAACGTGTAGTCATTTCATTAACATACATTTACGGAATCGGTAAAGCAACTGCACAAAAAATCTTAGCAGAAGCTGGCGTATCTGAAGACACTCGCGTTCGCGATTTAACAGAAGAAGAATTAGGGAAAATTCGCGAAATCGTAGATCGCTTAAAAGTAGAAGGAGATCTTCGTCGTGAAGTATCTTTAAACATTAAGCGTTTAATGGAGATCGGTTGCTACCGTGGTCTTCGTCATCGTCGCGGATTGCCAGTTCGTGGCCAAAATACGAAAAACAATGCTCGTACACGTAAAGGTCCACGTCGTACAGTAGCGAATAAGAAAAAGTAATTAAGTAAAGGAGGTTCATGAACGAATGGCACGTAAAACGAATACGCGTAAACGTCGTGTAAAAAAGAATATTGAATCTGGTATCGCTCATATCCGTTCGACTTTTAACAACACAATCGTCACAATTACAGACGTTCATGGAAATGCAATTTCTTGGTCAAGTGCGGGTGCGTTAGGCTTCAAAGGTTCTCGTAAGTCTACTCCGTTCGCTGCACAAATGGCTGCAGAAGCTGCTGCAAAAGCATCAATGGAGCATGGCATGAAAACTGTTGAAGTAAACGTAAAAGGTCCAGGTGCTGGTCGTGAAGCAGCGATTCGTGCACTTCAAGCGGCTGGATTAGAAATTACAGCAATTAAAGATGTTACACCGGTTCCACATAACGGATGCCGTCCGCCAAAACGTCGTCGTGTTTAATTTCTCTGTATAGAATTTGCGTATGTGTCAATAATGGGATATAGTCATTCTTACAGGGAAATGAAAAACAGTTGTTGTGCACATTCGGGAACTTATTCATGGGGGAATTTCGATTGAGCTGTCATCGGTTTAATCGGGGTTTCGACGTTTTGAAGGAGGGTTAAAGGAATGCTGGAAATTGAAAAGCCGAAAATCGAAACGGTTGAAATCAGCGAGGATGCCAAATATGGCAAATTCGTCGTTGAACCACTTGAGCGTGGATATGGTACAACTTTGGGTAACTCCTTACGTCGTATCCTGTTATCCTCACTCCCTGGTGCCGCTGTAACATCTGTTCAAATAGATGGTGTATTGCACGAGTTTTCAACAATTGATGGCGTCGTGGAAGATGTAACAACGATCATTTTAAACATTAAAAAGCTAGCGCTAAAAATTTATTCGGACGAAGAAAAGACGCTTGAGATTGATGTACAGGGTGAAGGAGTCGTTACAGCTGCCGACATTACTCACGATAGCGATGTAGAAATTCTCAATCCAGACCTTCAGATTGCTACATTAGCAAAAGACGGTCGTTTACGGATGAGAATGACAGCAAAACGCGGACGTGGGTACACACCAGCTGACGCTAACAAGCGCGAGGATCAACCGATAGGTGTTATCCCGATCGATTCCATTTATACGCCGGTATCGCGCGTATCGTACCAAGTCGAAAATACGCGCGTCGGTCAAATGACAAATTACGACAAGTTAACGATCGACGTGTGGACAGATGGTAGCATCGGCCCGAAAGAAGCAATCTCACTAGGGGCAAAAATTTTAACAGAGCACTTAAACATTTTTGTGAACTTGACAGATGAAGCGCAACACGCTGAAATCATGATCGAAAAAGAAGAAGATCAAAAAGAAAAAGTGCTCGAGATGACAATTGAAGAGCTTGATCTTTCTGTTCGTTCGTACAACTGCTTAAAGCGTGCTGGCATTAATACAGTACAAGAGCTTGCGCAAAAAACAGAGGAAGATATGATGAAAGTGCGCAACTTAGGCCGTAAGTCGCTTGAAGAAGTAAAGGCGAAGTTAGAAGAGCTAGGATTAAGCTTACGTAAAGATGACTAGTTAAGCGTTTGGTTAACTAGGCATTTTCATGTTAAAAGTGAAATAAAGGAGGGACATCACATGTCTTACAGAAAATTAGGACGCACAAGCTCTCAACGTAAAGCGTTGCTTCGTGACTTAGTGACAGACTTAATCATTAATGAGCGAATTGAAACAACAGAAGCTCGTGCAAAAGAGTTGCGTTCTGTTGTAGAAAAAATGATTACATTAGGAAAGCGCGGCGATTTGCATGCACGTCGTCAAGCGGCTGCATTCGTACGCAAAGAAGTCGCAAACACAGAAACAGGTCAAGATGCGATTCAAAAATTGTTTAGCGACATCGCACCTCGTTACCAAGACCGTCAAGGTGGTTATACGCGCATTATGAAACTTGGACCACGCCGTGGTGACGGTGCGCCAATGGTTATTATTGAACTAGTTTAATACGTTTTTACAAGGGCGAGACAGTTTTTGAACTGGATCTATGCCCTTTTTTTGTTTTCTTTTTTGTAGTAGAGTAGAGAGTAAGAAAATTCAGAAGAGATGAGGAGAGAGACGTGGAAGTTGCAGTACGTGTAGAACATGTGAGTTTTCAATATGCAAATGAACAAACACATGCCCTGCAAAACGTGTCGTTTCAAGTGCACAAAGGCGAATGGGTAACGATTGTCGGACATAATGGCTCAGGGAAGTCCACGCTTGCCAAGTTGTTAATTGGATTGCTACCACCGACAAGCGGCACGATTCACGTATGTGGAATTCCATTAAATGACGAAACGGTATGGGACGTACGTGAGCGATTAGGTATTGTATTTCAAAATCCAGATAACCAGTTTGTTGGAACGACTGTTCAAGATGATGTTGCCTTCGGTCTTGAAAATCGCGGCGTACCAAAACATGAAATGGAAAAGCGCATAAAAGAAGCGTTACAAAAAGTAGGTATGGAAAATTTCATGAATGACGAACCACATCGTCTATCAGGTGGACAAAAACAACGTGTGGCGATCGCAAGCGCCATTGCTCTTCAACCAAATATCATTATTTTAGATGAGGCGACATCGATGCTTGATCCGAATGGCAAAAAAGAAGTGCTTCAAGTGATCCAATCACTTCGTTGCGAACACGATATGACGGTTATTTCAATTACTCATGACTTAAATGAAGTGGCAAAAGCCGACCGAGTGATTGTCATGAATAAAGGAAGGATCGCACTAGAGGGAACACCTAAACATATTTTTGCGCATGGGACGAAGTTAGAAGAAATGGGGTTAGAATTACCGTTTTCGATGCAACTAAGTCAACGGTTGAAGGACGATCGTATTCCCATTACAAACGATCATTTAACAATAGAGGGGTTGGTGAGTGAATTATGGATATTGTATTCCGCGATGTCGAACATCGCTACCAAATAAATACCCCTTTTGAGAAGCGGGCGCTGTACGATATTCATGTTAACATTCGTAGCGGCTCGTATGTTGCCGTGATCGGTCATACCGGATCAGGAAAATCTACTTTTTTGCAACATTTAAATGGCTTACTTCAACCGACAAAAGGAACGGTTCATCTTGGCAATTGTACAATTACAGCAGGAAAAAAAGAAAAACAGTTAAAGCCTTTAAGGAAAAAAGTAGGCATTGTTTTTCAATTTCCTGAACATCAACTATTTGAAGAAACAGTAGAAAAAGATATTTGTTTTGGACCGATGAACTTTGGAATGACAGAAGAGGAGGCGAAAGCTCGCGTTAGTGAGTGGTTAGCGCTTGTCGGATTGCCAGAAGAAGTGCGACATAAATCCCCATTTGCTTTGAGCGGTGGGCAAATGCGTCGGGTGGCTATTGCGGGTGTGCTAGCAATGGAACCGGAAGTGCTCGTGTTAGATGAACCTACTGCAGGGTTAGATCCTCGTGGGCGAAGAGAAATGATGGATATGTTTGCACAACTCCAACGACAAAAAGGAATGACGATTGTGCTTGTTACACATAGCATGGAAGAGGCAGCACGCTATGCGGATGACATTATCGTGATGCATCAAGGAACGATTGTGCGAAGAGGAACACCTGAACATATTTTCCAACACGTCGATGATTTAATAAACCTCGGGTTAGATGTCCCTGAAACAGTTTTGTTTCAGCGGGCAATCGAACAAAAATTCGGTTTGCAGTTTCACATCCCATGTTTGACGATAGAAGATGTCGTTAAAAACTTACAAACGTTATTTAATAAGGTGAAGCGCATATGATGAACAGTATGATTATTGGAAAATATGTTCCTGGAGATTCTCTTATTCATCGCCTTGATCCACGCACGAAATTGTTGTTCATGTTTATATATGTATTCATTGTGTTTCTTGCTAATAACGGCTGGACATACGGATTGTTGACCTTCTTCACATGTGTGTTGTTGCTTTTATCACGCATCCCATTTTCATTTATGGTGAAAGGGTTAAAGCCAGTTTTATGGATTATCGTATTCACATTTCTTCTTCATGCATTGTTAACAAAAGAAGGGGAGATCGTTTTCCAATGGCTTGGGATCGAAGTGTACGATAAAGCGATTCAACAGGGGACGTTTATTTCGTTGCGCTTTTTACTTCTCATTGTTGTTACAACGCTAGTGACGTTAACGACGACGCCGATTGAAGTGACAGATGGTATGGAGTCGTTGCTTTCACCGTTAAAAAAGTGGAATATACCTGTGCATGAACTAGCGTTAATGATGTCGATTTCCCTTCGCTTTATCCCAACATTGATGGAAGAAACCGAAAAAATTATGAAAGCTCAAACGGCCCGCGGTGTCGATTTTTCAAGCGGACCGGTATCAGAACGGATGAAGGCGATGACGGCGTTGCTCGTTCCGCTATTCATTAGCTCCTTTAAACGAGCAGAAGAGCTGGCTATTGCCATGGAAGTACGCGGATATCGGGGCGGCCGAAATCGAACAAAATGGCGCGAGTTAACATGGAGACGAATAGATACAGCTTTTATGCTTTTGCTTGGCCTATTGGCTATTTTGCTATGGTTACTTCGTTCATAAAAAGGAGCGAACATCATGAGAAGAATCAAATGCACTATTGCGTACGATGGTACGAATTTTGCGGGGTACCAAATTCAACAACAAAAGCGAACGGTACAAGGAGAGCTTGAGCGTGCGCTTTCGATCATTCATAAGGGGCAATTTGTTCGCGTATATGCGTCAGGACGGACGGACGCTACGGTCCATGCATATGGACAAGTCATTCATTTTGATACACCGCTTACGATCCCAGATGAAAGATGGCCAAAAGCATTAAACGCTCTTCTTCCCGATGACGTCATTGTGAAAGAAGCAAGCGAGGTACCCTCTTCTTTTCATGCGCGGTTTAGTGTGAAAAAGAAAGAATATCGTTACCGTGTCTGGATAGGAGAGAAAAACGTATTTTTACGCCATTACGTCTATCACCATCCGTATGATGTTAGTGTCCCAGCGATGAATGAAGCCCTTCGTTATTTAATCGGAACGCACGATTTCACGAGTTTTTGTTCAGCAAAAACAGAAGTGGACGATAAAGTTCGTACAATTTATGAAGCGAAAGTTGTTCAGGAAGGGGAAGAGCTTATCTTCCGTCTCGTTGGCAATGGCTTTTTATACAATATGGTTCGCATTATCGTTGGAACAGTACTAGAAGTCGGGCGCGGAGAACGATGCGCAGAAGAGATCAAAACAATTTTGGAACAGAAAAATCGAAGCGTTGCGGGAAAGACAGCCCCAGGTCACGGCCTTTATTTATGGCACGTTTCGTATGACAACTAATCCAGGTGTAACATTTTCTTGACATTGGGTGCTGGAAGAGATATTATATCATATGGTATGTATTTTAAACCCACGATTAGCCCCGGAAATTAATCGTGTTGAAATAAATATCGCTTGTTCATTTTTTATTTTAGGAGGGAAAACAAATGCGTACGTATATGGCGAAGCCAAATGAAGTAGAACGTAAATGGTACGTTGTTGATGCAGAAGGCAAAACGTTAGGACGTCTTGCTAGTGAAGTTGCTGCAATTTTGCGCGGTAAACATAAACCAACTTACACACCGCACGTTGATACTGGTGATCATGTGATCATCATCAACGCAGAGAAAGTTGAATTAACAGGTAAAAAATTAACAAACAAATTATACTACCGTCACAGCTTACATCCAGGCGGATTAAAAGTAAGAACAGCGCTTGAAATGCGCACAAATTATCCAGAGCAAATGCTTGAAAGAGCAATTCGTGGCATGCTTCCAAAAGGTAGCCTTGGTCGTCAAATGTTCAAAAAATTGCACGTTTATCGCGGAAGTGAACATCCGCATCAAGCACAAAAACCAGAAGTTTACGAACTTCGTGGATAATTGATTAAAGGAGGGCATTATTTTGGCACAGGTACAATACTACGGCACAGGCCGTCGCAAAAGTTCAGTTGCGCGTGTGCGTCTCGTTCCAGGTGAGGGACGCATCATCGTAAATGGTCGTGACATTCGTGATTATGTTCCATATGAATCGTTAGTTGAAGTTGTAAAACAACCGCTTGTTTTAACAGAAACATTCGGTAGCTATGATGTGTTAGTAAACGTAAGCGGCGGTGGATTTACAGGTCAAGCAGGCGCAATTCGTCACGGTATCGCTCGTGCGTTGTTGCAAGTTGACCCTGAATACCGTCAAACATTAAAGCGTGCAGGCTTATTAACTCGCGACTCTCGTGTGAAAGAGCGTAAGAAATACGGTCTTAAAGGCGCTCGTCGTGCACCACAATTCTCAAAACGTTAATTCAAAAATCTCGGCAATTGTTTGCCGAGATTTTTTTGTATGTTCCTCTTTTTCATGCAAACAATATGTATGAGGAGGGATACGAAATTGGGAATACTTACATCGTTTACGGCAAAAAAGTTAGAAAAGCAACTGACTGATGAAAGAAATGCATTGCGCGACCTTTCTTATCGTGAACTGTGGCAACGTACGCGCACGTATTGGAAGCGATACATTGTTATTTCTGAATATATTGAAACAATATGTATTGATGTGGCGATTGAAGCATATTTGATCGGAGTACATTATAGTCGTTTTATATATTATGGTGAATCAACGGAAGCGGTGAGGGGACGTTGTATTGATGAATATGCGCAACTTCTTTATGAATTGTATGAGCATATGAAAAAATACGGGGATGACATGTACGATGCATGTGCCCGTTACATAGATGAATGGTGGAAAGAAGGAGTCGAAAAAGGACTACGTCGACAACGTCTTCGTTTAAAGTAAAGGTTCTAAATCCCTCTCTTGTCCCATATAACATAAATAGCGGGGAGGAGAAGGGATGAAAATACGTGTTGTCGTTGTTTTTATTGTTTTTGTCCTTTTTTTGCAGTTTTACGTACTTCATGATCGCTCATGGAAAGCATGGAGTTTACCGTTATCAGGGAAAATTATCATCCTTGATCCAGGGCACGGGGGACCTGATGGGGGAGCAGTCGGAGGAGACGTGTTGGAGAAAGAAATCGCGCTACATGTGGCGTTAAAATTACGCGATTATTTGCAACAACAAGGTGCGCTTGTTCAAATGACAAGAGAAGGAGATCATGATTTAGCTAGCGAGCAGACAAGAGGATATAGCCGAAGAAAAATAGAAGACTTACAACGGCGAGTGCAGTTTGTTAATGAGTCAGAGGCAGATTTTTTCATTAGTATTCACTTAAATGCCATCCCTTCGCCGAAGTGGAGAGGCGCACAAGTTTTTTACTATCCTTCATTAGAGGAAAATGCAAGATTAGCTAAGTTTATTCAACAAGAGCTACGTGTCAATTTGGAAAATACACATCGATTGGCGAAGCCCATTCAAACGGTATATTTATTAAAAACGGCTAAAAAGCCAGGGGCTTTAGTTGAAATTGGTTTTTTATCAAACGAGGAAGAACGAAAACTACTAGCGTCTTCATTGTATCAGGAAAAGTTAGCGGCTTCGATTTACAAAGGCATTTTACGTTACGTATCAAATGAACGTGATCCTTCTGAGTGAGAAGGATTCATTTTTTTATGCAGAAAATTATGTTATATTGAAAGTGTGAAACCGAATACATAAGGATTGGTGAGGTGCAATGTTGACAGAAAAACAAGTTGTGGAGCTGCTTGAAACGATTTACGACCCTTTTTTGAAAAAAACGTTTAAAGAAACAGGTGCAATTCAAGAAGTTAAAATAAATGAAGAAAAAGGGCTAGTAAGTGTAAAAATTGCTTTAGCGAAAACAGGAACGGCAGAACAACTTCAAGTGCAACAAACCGTTGTGCAACGTTTAAAAGACGCAGGAGCGTCTTCTGTCGGGCTTCGTTTTGCCCAATTGCCGTTCGAAGAAGAACGTACAACAAATGAACCGATTTATTTAGCGATTGCGAGCGGAAAAGGAGGGGTAGGAAAATCGACCGTATCCGTCAATTTAGCTGTTTCGCTTGCTCGACTGGGTAAAAAGGTTGGATTAATTGATGCGGATATTTATGGATTTAGTGTACCAGATATGATGGGCATTACAGAACGTCCGGTTGTTCGTGGAGAAAAAATTATTCCCGTTGAACGTTTCGGTGTAAAAGTGATTTCGATGGGGTTTTTTGTAGAAGATAACTCGCCGGTTATTTGGCGCGGACCGATGCTTGGGAAAATGTTGAAAAACTTTTTTGACGAAGTGGAATGGGGAGAATTAGACTACTTATTATTAGATTTACCACCAGGTACAGGCGATGTGGCGTTAGATGTGCATACAATGCTCCCAACATCGAAAGAAATCATCGTAACAACTCCTCACCCAACGGCTGCTTTTGTTGCCGCAAGAGCGGGAGCGATGGCCGTTCGAACGAATCACGAAGTTGTTGGTGTGATCGAAAATATGTCATATTTTGAAAGTAAAACAACCGGTGAAAAAGAATATATTTTTGGAAAAGGTGGCGGCCAAAAATTAGCAGAAGAATTGCAGACGGATTTACTTGGGCAACTGCCGCTTGGGCAACCGGATTGGAATGACGAGGATTTTGCTCCTTCTATATATGGTGAAGATCATCCAATTGGAAAAGTATATATGGATATTGCTAAAAAAATTATTGCGAAATTACGGTGAGGGGCTTAGTCGCCCCTCATGCTGTTTGATCTTCACTTGATCCTTCTTGATCCGATTTTTTCTTATCGCCTTGCATTTCTTCTGCCGCTTTAATGAGGATGTCTTCAATTTTTGCTTTAAATAACGGGCTGTTGAATGTTTCTGTAATGACTTTTTGTAAGTGCGCTCGAAAATCTTTGTTTTTCATTTCTGTTTGTATTAATTTTTTCATTTCTGGGTTTTGCATAATGTCTACAATCATAGCTTGATATTCGGGATCTTTCATTAACGCTTTTAATAATTTTTCATGCTCTTCCTGCATGCTTTTCGCAAAATTTTGGGCAAACTTCGGATCTTCAAATGCTTTTTTCCAGAACCCTTTTCCTTTTTCAGAGGTTAATGTTTCTTCGATAGTTTTTTTTACAATTTGTTGATCCATAACAAGCTGTTGTTTGACTTTTTCATCACTCATCACTTCTTGAATTGCTTTTTTTCCTTCGTCTGTTTTTAAAATATCAACGACCATTTTTTTTGTTTGATCGTAATCGGGTTGCGCAGGAGTTTTTTCTTGCTGGCCACACCCTGTCATCATTAATACGTAACTAAACACGAGGAGCAAAAATGTTCGATTCATCATCAAGGGCCCCTTTCAACAAATTTCCTTACTGTTAATATTCAATGTTCTTTGAAAAAATATTCGCTAGCATTTTTCTTATTTCGTTGATAGAATTTTGAAAGGGATATTGAGAAGTGGAGGTTGCATAAGTGAACAGTCGAAAGTGGGTTCAATTATTTTTTTCTACGTTGTTTGTCGGCGGAATAAGCACGGGGATTGTTGGCTTTGTTGTAAAATGGAATGAATACGCACATCTTTTCACATCGTTTGAGATAAAAGAAATTTTATCTGTTCTCGTTTGGCTTATTGGTGTAGGGTTCATTTTTAGCGTCATTAGTCAAATGGGCTTTTTTGCATATTTAACGATTCATCGTTTTGGACTTGGAATTTTCCGATCTGTCGGACTGTGGAATGCGGTACAAATTGTTCTCATTGCTTTTGTTTTATTTGATCTCGTTTATTTTCGCTACCAACTGTTTGCGAAAGAAGGCGAATCGATCGTCAGCTATGTACTCGTTGCTTTATTGATTTTTTTGTTTGGACTCGTTGTAGCCTATGTAAAAA
>CP020815.1:320000-390000 GCA_002243705.1 Anoxybacillus flavithermus | reverse complement strand
TCGGGTGAATAGCCTAGGGGAGCCGCAGTGAAAAGGCCCAAGCGACTGTTTATCAAAAACACAGGTCTCTGCGAAGCCGTAAGGCGAAGTATAGGGGCTGACACCTGCCCGGTGCTGGAAGGTTAAGGGGAGCGCTTAGCGCAAGCGAAGGTGCGAACCGAAGCCCCAGTAAACGGCGGCCGTAACTATAACGGTCCTAAGGTAGCGAAATTCCTTGTCGGGTAAGTTCCGACCCGCACGAAAGGTGTAACGACTTGGGCACTGTCTCAACGAGAGACCCGGTGAAATCATAGTACCTGTGAAGATGCAGGTTACCCGCGACAGGACGGAAAGACCCCGTGGAGCTTTACTGCAGCCTGATATTGAATGTTGGTGCGACATGTACAGCATAGGTGGGAGACTGAGAAGCCTGGACGCCAGTCTAGGTGGAGTCGCCGTTGGGATACCACCCTTGTCGTACTGAGATTCTAACCCGCACCCCTGATCGGGGTGGGAGACAGTGTCAGGTGGGCAGTTTGACTGGGGCGGTCGCCTCCCAAAGCGTAACGGAGGCGCCCAAAGGTTCCCTCAGAATGGTTGGAAATCATTCGAAGAGTGTAAAGGCAGAAGGGAGCTTGACTGCGAGACCTACAAGTCGAGCAGGGACGAAAGTCGGGCTTAGTGATCCGGTGGTTCCGAATGGAAGGGCCATCGCTCAACGGATAAAAGCTACCCCGGGGATAACAGGCTTATCTCCCCCAAGAGTCCACATCGACGGGGAGGTTTGGCACCTCGATGTCGGCTCATCGCATCCTGGGGCTGTAGTCGGTCCCAAGGGTTGGGCTGTTCGCCCATTAAAGCGGTACGCGAGCTGGGTTCAGAACGTCGTGAGACAGTTCGGTCCCTATCCGTCGCGGGCGTAGGAAATTTGAGAGGAGCTGTCCTTAGTACGAGAGGACCGGGATGGACGCACCACTGGTGTACCAGTTGTCCCGCCAGGGGCACAGCTGGGTAGCTATGTGCGGAAGGGATAAGCGCTGAAAGCATCTAAGCGTGAAGCCCCCCTCAAGATGAGATTTCCCATCGCGTCAAGCGAGTAAGATCCCTTGAAGATGACAAGGTAGATAGGTCCGAGGTGGAAGCGTGGCGACACGTGCAGCTGACGGATACTAATCGATCGAGGACTTAACTAAACACAAACGAAAAGCGAAGAACGGTTCTTGACGTAGTCAAGAAAACATCCGACGGAGCCGAAAGCTTTTGACGAAGACGTGTGTGCACGTCGAACGGAAAAAGCGCAGGCGTAGGAGGATGTTAGTTCGAAGCTAGACATCACGAAAAGCGCAGGCGACTGTCCTGTTATCCAGTTTTGAAGGAATAAAAAAATGCTTGACAACAAAAAATATTCCGTTATAATAACATTTGTCTAAACCATTATTGCTCGGTGACGATGGCGGAGAGGTCACACCCGTTCCCATCCCGAACACGGAAGTTAAGCTCTCCAGCGCCGATGGTAGTTGGCGGGACACCGCCTGCGAGAGTAGGACGTTGCCGGGCAAAACAATAAGTATGAATTACTTACATTTTTATTCCGCAGTAGCTCAGTGGTAGAGCACTCGGCTGTTAACCGAGCGGTCGTAGGTTCGAATCCTACCTGCGGAGCCAATGCTTCCATAGCTCAGTTGGTAGAGCACTTCCATGGTAAGGAAGAGGTCACCGGTTCAAGCCCGGTTGGAAGCTTGTGTGTCGTATGTTGGCCCGTTGGTCAAGTGGTTAAGACACCGCCCTTTCACGGCGGTAACACGGGTTCGAATCCCGTACGGGTCATCTCTTTTATGGAGGATTAGCTCAGCTGGGAGAGCACTTGCCTTACAAGCAAGGGGTCGGCGGTTCGATCCCGTCATCCTCCACCATACCTTTTGATAAATGTGTAGGAAATTGGGTAATATAATGTAGTCCAGATAAAATAACTGCCGGCTTAGCTCAATTGGTAGAGCAACTGACTTGTAATCAGTAGGTTGCGGGTTCAAGTCCTGCAGCCGGCACCATCCGCGGAGGGGTAGCGAAGTGGCTAAACGCGGCGGACTGTAAATCCGCTCCCTTTGGGTTCGGCGGTTCGAATCCGTCCCCCTCCACCATTATTTTGTTTCATCAATGGGCTATAGCCAAGCGGTAAGGCAACGGACTTTGACTCCGTGATGCGCTGGTTCGAATCCAGCTAGCCCAGCCATTTAATTATAATTTAACTTATAACGAGCCATTAGCTCAGTAGGTAGAGCATCTGACTTTTAATCAGAGGGTCGGAGGTTCGAGTCCTCCATGGCTCACTGTTTGCGGAAGTAGTTCAGTGGTAGAACACCACCTTGCCAAGGTGGGGGTCGCGGGTTCGAGTCCCGTCTTCCGCTCCATGGGGCCTTAGCTCAGCTGGGAGAGCGCCTGCTTTGCACGCAGGAGGTCATCGGTTCGATCCCGATAGGCTCCATACGAAAACCTTAGGTGTTACCTAAGGTTTTTTTCTGTTTGTTATAGAATAAATATTCAAAAAGTTGTCGAGTTGAGCCAACTGTTTCTCCTCATGTACAATAAACACTAGATACAACAAGGGGAGGAGATCGAGATGAACATTTCGATTATTGGAGTGCCAATGGACTTAGGACAAACACGCCGTGGCGTTGATATGGGGCCAAGTGCCATTCGCTACGCTGGCGTAGTAGAGCGTTTAGAAAACTTAAATCATGATATTGAAGATTTAGGAGATATTCAAATTGGTCGCGCTGAGCGCGTTCAAGATGTGACAAATCCAAAATTACGAAACTTGAAAGCGGTTGCTGAAGCGAATGAAAAACTAGCTGCTACAGTTGATGATGTTGTAACAAGGGGTCGCTTCCCGCTTGTGCTTGGTGGGGATCACAGCATTGCGATCGGGACGCTTGCAGGAGTGGCTAAACATTATAAAAACTTAGGTGTCATTTGGTACGATGCGCACGGAGATTTAAACACGGAGGAAACATCGCCCTCTGGAAATATTCATGGTATGCCGCTTGCTGCTAGTTTAGGGCTTGGTCATCCAGCTTTAACGATGATTGGTGGATATAGCCCAAAAGTGAAACCAGAAAATATTGTGATCATCGGTGCCCGTGCACTTGATGAAGGCGAAAAACAATTAATTAAAGAAAAAGGAATTAAAATATATACAATGCATGAAGTTGATCGTCTCGGTATGACAAAGGTAATGGAAGAGACGATTGCGTATTTAAAAGAACGAACAGACGGTGTGCACTTGTCTCTTGACTTAGATGGGCTTGATCCACATGATGCACCTGGAGTTGGAACGCCGGTGATCGGGGGGCTTTCGTACCGTGAAAGTCATTTAGCGATGGAAATGTTAGCTGAAGCACAAATCATCACTTCAGCTGAATTTGTTGAAGTGAATCCGATTTTAGATGAGCGCAATAAAACAGCTGCAACCGCTGTCGCTTTAATGGGATCGTTGTTCGGTGAGAAGCTTGTATGAGAGGTGGCATGATGCCACCTCTTCATTTTTTTTAAAAATATCAACATAATTCGTTGCGATTTGTGGAACTTTGCTTTATGTTATTCGTATAAAATAGTAGCCCCCATGTGGAGGTAAATATTACATGGACACGTTTATTAGGCAACGCATTAAAGCAGTTAAAAAAGGAGATCAAAGTGCTTTTGCTGATATTGTCGAAATGTACAAAGATAAAATTTATCAACTATGTTATCGCATGTTAGGAAATCGTCATGAGGCAGAGGATGCGGCACAAGAAGCTTTTATTCGGGCGTATGTCAACATCCATACGTACGATCCGACAATGAAATTTTCTTCTTGGCTGTATCGCATTGCGACGAATTTATCGATCGATCGCATGCGTAAAAAAAAGCCCGATGTTTATTTAGACGCGGAAGTGTCAGGAACAGATGGGCTAACGATGTACTCTCAGCTTGCGGATGAAGGAGCTTCTCCGGAGGATGAGTTAGAAAGCTTAGAGTTGCAACAAATGGTTCAAGAAGCGATTTTAAAACTGCCGGAAAAATATCGCACGGTCATCGTCTTAAAATATATTGATGAGCTATCATTACAAGAAATTAGTGACATTTTAAACTTGCCGATTGGCACAGTAAAAACGCGTATTCATCGTGGTCGTGAAGCATTGCGCAAACATTTAGGTCATTTATGATGAAAAAGGAGTGAGACAGATGCCATGCTCTAAACAAATTGTTCAATGGATGCATGACTACTTAGATGGGGATATTCCAAAAGAAGAAGAACAACAATTACGTAGCCATATTCAGCAATGTGAAGCATGTCGTGAGCATTTTTATGCATTGGAAAAAACAGTGGCGTTTGTGGAAAATGTTTCTCACTTCACCCCTTCAGACGATTTTATCAAAAAAGTGATGTATAATTTACCTCGTGAAAAACGGCGTGTGCGCTGGAAACGGTGGCTTACTCATCATCCGTTTCTGACTGCCGCCTCGCTGTTCTTTTTGCTAAGCACGAGCAGCTTATGGGCAGTTTGGCAAGAGGATAATGAATTTTCATTTTCTAAACAAGAACATTTAATTGTTCAAAATCATACTGTCATTGTGCCGAAAGGAAAAGTCGTGGAAGGTGATATTGTTGTTCGAAATGGCGATATTCAAATTGAAGGAGAAGTGCATGGCAACGTCACTGTCATTAACGGTCATAAATATTTAGCTTCTGCTGGTGAAGTAACTGGACAAATTGAAGAAGTTAATGAAGTATTTGATTGGATTTGGTATAATGTAAAAAGAGTCGGTTACAATATCGCCAAAACATTAACGAAATAGCCATCCATACTGATGGCTTTTTTACATGTGAGAGCAATTAGAATGAGTGAAGGAAGTGTAAGAATGCCATTTGGAGAGCTCCCAACATTTGTGAATTACCTCATTAAGTTTGTAGACATTCTTGTCGTTTGGTTTGTGATTTACAAACTCATTATGGTTGTGCGCGGCACGAAAGCGGTGCAACTATTGAAAGGGATCATTGTCATTATCCTTGTTCGCATTGTAAGTAGCTTCATCGGATTAAGCACGTTGCAATGGTTAATGGATCAAGCGATTACATGGGGTTTTTTAGCTATCATCATTATTTTTCAGCCCGAATTACGTCGAGCGCTTGAACAGTTAGGAAGAGGGAAACTGTTTTCTCGGAGCACGACGCCTGAAGAGGAAGAGCAAACACACATCATTGAAGCGATTGCGAAAGCGACGGAGTATATGGCAAAGCGACGAATCGGGGCGCTAATTTCTATCGAACGAGAAACAGGAATGGGCGACTATATTGAAACCGGCATTCCATTGCACGCACACGTTTCATCAGAATTGCTCATTAACATTTTTATTCCAAATACGCCACTTCACGATGGGGCTGTTATTATTCAAAGAAATCAAATCGCTGCGGCATCTTGTTATTTGCCGTTGTCTGAAAGCCCGTTTATTTCTAAAGAGCTTGGTACACGGCATCGCGCGGCATTAGGTATTAGTGAAGTGACCGACAGCATTACCGTTGTTGTGTCCGAAGAGACTGGAGCGATTTCTGTTACGAAAAATGGGGAGCTTTACCGAGATTTAAAATTAGATGTATTACGAGAATTGCTGACGAAAGAGCTCATTCAACCAAAGACAACTTCCTCATCTCGTTGGCAGTGGAGGGCGAAAAAAAGTGGATAAATGGATGAATAGCCCATGGTTTATACGTATTTTTTCTTTGTTGTTAGCGCTTATGATTTACGTTTCAGTCAATATTGAAACACAATCGAATAGCACGTCACGAAATACGGTTGGTCAATCGGATGTTGAAACGGTGACGGACGTTCCGGTCGTCGCGTATTACGATCAAGAAAACCTTGTTGTTTCTGGTATTCCTCAATCAGTCAACGTGATGCTTGAAGGGCCGAAAAGCATCGTTACGCCAACAAAGCTGCAACGAGATTTTGAAGTGTATGTCGATTTATCTAAGTTATCAATTGGAAAACATACTGTTCCTTTGAAATACCGAAATATTTCGGAAAAGTTACGTGTCACCATTGATCCAGCGACAATTACTGTAACGATTGATGAACGAGTGTCAAAAGACTTTCCTGTAGAAGTTGACTTTATTAATAAATCACAAATTGCAGATGGCTATTCGCCTGAACAACCAATTGTCAAGCCAAATGTTGTGAAAGTGACCGGAGCAAAAACATTAATTGATAAAGTGGCATTAGTAAAGGTACGTGTAGACTTAAAAGGAGTTGAAGAAACAATTGAGCGAGAGTCGAAAGTGACGGTATATGATAAAGAAGGAAATGTATTGCCTCTTGATGTTGAGCCGTCTATCGTTGACATTACCGTGCCAATAAAAAGTCCAAGTAAAACCGTTCCTTTAAAGATTGAACGAAAAGGAACGTTACGAGAAGGATTAAGTATTGTCAAAATGGAAGTAATTCCAAGTGAAGTAACGATTTTTGGACCAAAAGCAAAAATTGATGATATTGAATTCATTAGTGGCATTGAAGTTGATTTAAGCGATATTATAGGTAATACAACTTTACAAGTAGATGTGCCTGTACCAAAAGGGGTAAAAATTGTAGATCCAGCGAAAGTGACAATTTTAATTGAAGTCGAACAAGAAAAAGAGAGAACGTTTTATAACGTTCCAATTGAAATCATTGGACTAAACGACGCGTACAAGGCAGAATTTATCGATCCTGCCGATCGAAATGTTACGCTAACGGCTTTAGGTGCCCAAAGTGTGTTGAATGCTATTCAACTAAAGGATATTAAGGTATACTTAAACGTTAGTGAATTAGGCATCGGGGAGCATGATGTACCAATTGAAGTCAATGGTCCTCAAAACGTTCGATGGAGACTACCGCAAAAAGAAGCAACGATTCGCATTACAAGAAATGAATAAATAAAAGGAGCGATAGCATGGGTAAGTATTTCGGAACAGACGGTGTTCGAGGGATTGCCAATAGCGAATTAACGCCAGAATTAGCTTTTAAAATTGGTCGTTTTGGTGGGTATGTATTAACGAAAGATAAAGAACGTCCGAAAGTGCTCATTGGGCGCGATACGCGCATTTCTGGTCATATGCTCGAAGGTGCGCTTGTTGCTGGATTGCTCTCCATCGGAGCAGAAGTGATGCGCCTTGGCGTTATTTCGACGCCGGGTGTAGCCTATTTAACAAAAGCGCTAGGGGCACAAGCTGGAGTTATGATCTCCGCTTCCCATAACCCTGTTCAAGATAACGGCATTAAGTTTTTCGGCCCAGATGGGTTTAAGCTTTCTGATGAACAAGAATTAGAAATTGAAGCACTTCTTGATAGTGAACAAGATACGTTGCCACGTCCAATCGGCAAAGATTTAGGGCAAGTAAACGACTATTTTGAAGGTGGACAAAAATATTTACAATATTTAAAACAAACGGTAGATGAAGATTTTTCAGGCATTCATGTCGCGCTTGATTGTGCACATGGGGCGACATCGGCATTAGCGACGCATTTATTTGCCGATCTAGATGCCGATGTATCGACGATGGGTGCATCACCGAACGGATTAAACATTAACGACGGTGTCGGTTCGACGCATCCAGAGGCGTTGGCTGCGTTTGTGAAAGAAAAAGGAGCAGATGTAGGATTAGCGTTTGATGGAGATGGTGACCGATTAATTGCGGTGGATGAAAACGGTCAAATTGTTGACGGTGACCAAATTATGTACATTTGCGCGAAATATCTCAATGAACAAGGCCGTTTAAAACATCAAACGGTCGTCTCAACCGTCATGAGCAACCTCGGCTTTTATAAAGCGCTTGAAGCGCAAGGAATCAAAAGCGTACAAACAGCCGTTGGCGACCGTTATGTCGTCGAAGAAATGAAAAAGAACGGCTACAATTTAGGTGGAGAACAATCGGGGCATATTATTTTCCTTGATTACAATACGACAGGGGATGGATTGTTGACGGCGCTACAGCTTGTTAACATTATGAAAGTAACGAAAAAGCCGCTTTCTGAACTAGCGGGGGAAATGAAAAAATACCCACAAAAATTAGTGAATGTAAAAGTAACAGATAAACAGGAAGCAATCGCAAACGAAGAAGTGCAACGTGTCATTCGCGAAGTGGAAGAAGAGATGGCTGGAAACGGCCGTATTCTCGTTCGTCCGTCTGGTACGGAGCCGCTCGTTCGTGTGATGGCAGAAGCGCCGACAAATGAACTTTGCGATCAATACGTCGAGCGCATTGCGTCCGTTATTCGTGAACGCTTTGGCGCATAATCATGTATTCGGTAAACGATATGCATAAATGGAACGGTTTATTCCATTTATGCATATTTTGTTTACACAGGGGTGAGCGGTACACATTGACGGTTGCCTCTTTGTTGTTGTAAACTGTTGTTGTTTGACATCTTACATGAAAGGAGGATAGCGGAAAAAAGTTTCACAAAAGCGCCTGGACTAAGCTTTGGACGGGAAGAAAGCTTAGTTGACGAGGAGGAGGTTTATCGAGTGTTCGGCGGATGCCTCCCGGCTGATGCGATGACAGCCGCAAGTTCTTTCTTAAAACAAAGAGGCGACTCTTTGCACAAAGGAAAGAACGTTCATCGCAAACAAATATTTTAAGGGGCAAGAGCCCCTTTCTTGCCCCTATCATTAGGGAGGATTTATTATGTGCGGAATCGTTGGTTATGTTGGTGAACAACCAGCAAAAGAAATTTTATTGTACGGATTAGAAAAGTTAGAATACCGTGGCTACGACTCGGCAGGGATTGCGTTATTAAACGAAAAAGGTGTTCATGTGTTTAAAGAAAAAGGACGCATTGCTGACTTGCGTGCGATTGTCGCAGAAGATGTCGATGCGCCGCTTGGCATTGGCCATACACGTTGGGCAACGCATGGCGTACCGAACCGCGTGAATGCCCATCCACATCAAAGCACATCTGGTCGTTTTACGCTTGTGCATAACGGGGTAATTGAAAACTATGAATTGTTAAAACGCGATTATTTAGCACACGTTTCGTTTACGAGCGATACAGATACAGAAGTGATTGTGCAGCTAATTGAAACGTTCGTGAACGACGGATTGACGGTAGAAGAAGCGTTTCGTAAGACGCTTTTGCTTTTGAAAGGTTCATATGCAATCGCGTTAATCGATGCCGAAAACGATGGTGTCATTTACGCGGCGAAAAACAAAAGCCCGCTTTTAGCTGGATTAGGCGAAGGGTTTAACGTTGTCGCCAGCGACGCGTTGGCGATGCTGCAAGTGACGAATCAATACGTCGAGTTAATGGATAAAGAAATCGTTATTGTTACAAAAGAAAGTGTAACAATTAAAAAATTAAATGGGGAAGTCGTGGGGCGCGCGCCATATGTAGCGGAATTAGATGCAAGCGACATTGAAAAAGGAACGTATCCTTACTACATGTTAAAAGAAATTGACGAACAACCGCTTGTCATTCGCCGTTTAATTGAAAAATACCGCAACGAACAGGGCGAGCTAGCGATTGACGAAAACATTGTTCAAGCAGTCAAAGAAGCCGATCGTTTATATATTGTCGCATGCGGCACGAGCTATCATGCTGGTTTAGTCGGCAAACAATTGATTGAAAACTGGGCGAACATCCCGGTCGAAGTGCATATCGCAAGCGAATTTTCGTACAACATGCCGCTTTTATCAGAAAAACCGTTATTTATTTACATTTCACAAAGCGGAGAGACGGCGGACAGCCGTGCGGTGCTTGTACGCACGAAAGAGCTTGGCCATCCATCGTTAACGATTACGAACGTACCGGGTTCGACATTATCGCGTGAAGCAGACTATACACTTCTTCTTCATGCTGGACCAGAAATTGCAGTTGCATCAACGAAAGCATATACAGCACAAATTGCGGTGCTTGCCATGTTAGCTGCGGTAGCTGCTAAAGCAAAAGGTATCAAGTTAGATATTGATGTAACAAAAGAACTTGGCATTGTTGCGAATGCGATGGAGACACTTTGCGATGCAAAACATGAAATGGAACAAATTGCGCGCGAATATTTAGCGACAACGCGCAACTGCTTCTTTATCGGTCGCGCAGTTGACTATTATGTCGTATTAGAGGGCGCATTAAAGCTAAAAGAAATTTCTTATATTCAAGCAGAAGGTTTTGCAGGTGGCGAATTGAAGCACGGCACAATCGCTTTAATTGAAAACGGCACACCAGTGATTGCCCTAGCGACACAAGAACATGTGAACTTAAGCATTCGCGGAAACGTAAAAGAAGTTGTCGCTCGCGGTGCAAATCCGTGCATCATTTCCATGAAAGGATTAGACATGGAGGACGACCGTTTCGTCATTCCAGCTGTTCATCCAATGCTTACGCCGCTTGCGTCTGTCGTGCCATTGCAATTAATTGCTTACTATGCAGCATTACACCGCGGCTGCGACGTCGACAAACCACGCAACTTGGCGAAATCGGTAACGGTGGAATAAAGCTTAAAAAACACACGTCATGGATTACGATGTATGTAATCGGACGTGTGTTTTTTTATATGAATGTATGCTATGCCTTGTTGATTCGTTTGTTTTGCTGATACCTCACATTTCGCATCCTCCCGATTTTTGTCGAGAAGACGAGAAATATGAGGTGGAACGAGAGAAAACCTTTATTTCTAGATGATAGATGTCAACTTTTTTGAAAAACGTTGAAAAAAAAAATATTATGGTAAAATTCCAGTAGTTAAGCGCTTAACAATTATTTACTATTTCAGGAGGAAAGTATATGAAAAAATTATTAATTATATACATCCAATTTAAAATTTTAACCTCTGGTTCACGCAGTACACCCGATGCGGCGCAACACCTCATCCGGGTGTTGTAGAACGTACTGTTCAAAGCGAGTAATGGATTGGGCAATGTCGTTTTGATCCTTGTGAAAAACGTTGGCAATCACTTCATCTTTCAACCACTTCCACAGCCGTTCAATCGGATTTAACTGTGGAGAATACGGTGGCAAAAAGATGAAATGAAACGCATCGCCTTCCTCGCCATCAAGAAAGGCTTGCACCATCTTGGCATGATGAATACGCGCATTGTCTAACACAAGCACGAGGAATCGATCGGCATATTTCTCTTTCAATCGGCGCAAAAAGTCGAGGAAGGTTTCGGCATTGGCGGATGATGCACGATGAAACACCACATCGCCTTGTTGAACATCGACGGCGCCAAAAATAGAAACGTGGGCATGGTGACCGTAGCTTGGCACTTGTTTCTGATTCCCTACTTCTGCCCATGTCGTACGTAGCGCTTGATAAGCACGAACATGCGTCTCATCCACATAAAACAGCGTGACATTCTCGGTAATTAGTTTTTTTTTATAAATTCAAGTTCTTTTTGAAAGGCAGCTTGACGCTTGGCGTCTCCTTTGACTAGCTTGTAAGTCGGACGTGTCCATGACGAACGAAGACGATGCAACAACTTACGAATGCCTTCACGTGACATCGAAACACCATAGGTTTGTTGAATGTAAGATTGTAAAATGCGCGTGTTCCATGATGAAGCGATGCCCCAGCCAGCATCCACAGGTGTAGTAGTTAACACGAGTTGTCTAATTTCTTGTTGTTGTTCTTCCGTAAGAAATGGCACGCGACCAGGTGGTAAGCGACGATCGAGTAGATGATCGAGCCCACCTTCATTAAAACGTGCAACGTAGAGGGCAACCGATTGACGGCATACGTTGACCATTTTCGCGACATCTTTACCGAGGTGACCTTCCATGACAAGACGAACAGCGGTCACCCGAACACGAAGGGAAGCATCTTTGATTTTCCGTTCTTGTTTCCGAAGTGTTCGAGGTGTCCAACCGTGATCATTTGTGATTTTCAAACGTTTCATGCCAATTCCGCTCCTTTTGTATAGAAATATTTAGGAGCAGTATAGCCATGAAAAAAGGTGTTCATACAGAAGTCATGGTTTTAAGGTGCATGTATATACATGTGTTATGTTGTATCCTTATGCATAACTTCGAGTTTTTACTCTAGTTTTGCAACACCATCAAAATGAAAAAACTCGCACAAAATGACCTTCTTATTAAAAGAATGGCTACTGACCTAGCAAAGAAGCTAGGTGACGAAGAGGGAGCATATCGTATAGTCTTTAACAGCGAGGTCCTTGGAAGATATCGTTATGGAGGAATTGTATAAAAATGCAGGAAGCTCCTAAGTTCTATATGCTTAGGAGCTTTTTATTGTAATAAGCGAAGAGAATTGAAAAGTAATAAAATGGTTATTATTTCATTTTCTTTGTTTCTTATTTCGTTATTAGGAAGTTTTGTATATCCTATCATTAGCGACGTGGTGCTTAATTTGCTCAAGTACAGTTATTATTTAATCCACTCTAAAAATTCGAGTCTGTTGCCAAAAGGATCATTGGCATAAAAACGATTTGCTCCTTCTAGCGGTTCATCTTCCTTTACTGCAATCCCCTTCTCAATTAAGTGGTCACGCAATACAGCAAGATTTTTTACATGAAAGGCTGGGTGTGCTTTTTTAGCAGGTTGAAAATCATCTTGTACACCAATATGTAGCTGATGACTCCCACATTGAAACCATACTCCACCTCGCTTTTGTAAGTTCTCAGGTTTTGGGATCTCTTTCATTCCTAAAATTTTTCCGTAAAACTCACGTGCTTTTTCTTCACAACCTTTAGGAGCAGCAACTTGAACATGATCAATTTCTAAGAAAGTAAAGTTCATGTATATTCCTCCTCAGTAAATATATTAAATTAAGTTAAAATAATTTATTTTAATTTATTTTAATTTATTGAACATGTTTGTCGCGCAAGAACAGTATATGCTTTGTAGCGAATGACAATTATGTTATCACTCTAATTTAAAGTTTGAACAACAGTGAAAAATGATACTCTTTCATAGAACAAATTTACTGAGAACACGGTTATTTGAAGTAACAGTTCAATCCTTAGTAATGTCGTCACGAACTAGAAGATATAGTGAATAGGATTGAATGAATGATTTTAACGGTATTTTCAAGCTAAATGATAGAATAAATTTCTATTCTATATACATCCAATTTAAAATTTTAACCTCTGGTTCACGCAGTACACCCGATGCGGCGCAACACCTCATCCGGGTGTTGTAGAACGTACTGTTCAAAGCGAGTAATGGACTGGGCAATGTCATTTTGATCCTTGTGAAAAACATTGGCAATCACCTCATCTTTCAACCACTTCCATAACCGTTCGATCGGGTTCAACTGTGGAGAATACGGCGGCAAAAAGATGAAATGAAAAGCATCGCCTTCCTCGCCATCAAGAAAGGCTTGCACCATCTTGGTATGATGAATGCGCGCATTGTCTAACACAAGCACGAGGAATCGGTCCGTATATTTCTCTTTCAATCGGCGCAAAAAGTCGAGGAAGGTTTCGGCATTGGCGGATGATGCACGATGAAACACCACATCGCCTTGTTGAACATCGACGGCGCCAAAAATAGAAACGTGGGCATGGTGACCGTAGCTTGGCACTTGTTTTTGATTTCCTACTTCTGCCCATGTCGTACGTAGCGCTTGATAAGCACGAACATGCGTCTCATCCACATAAAACAGCATGACATTCTCGGTAATTAGTTTTTTTTATAAATTCAAGTTCTTTTTGAAAGGCAGCTTGACGCTTGGCGTCTCCTTTGACTAGCTTGTAAGTCGGACGTGTCCATGACGAACGAAGACGATGCAACAACTTACGAATGCCTTCACGTGACATCGAAACGCCATAGGTATGTTGAATGTAAGATTGTAAAATGCGCGTGTTCCACGATGAAGCGATGCCCCAGCCAGCATCCACAGGTGTGGTGGTTAACACGAGTTGTCTAATTTCTTGTTGTTGTTCTTCCGTAAGAAACGGCACACGACCAGGCGGCAACCGACGATCGAGTAGATGATCGAGCCCACCTTGATTAAACCGTGCAACGTAGATGGCAACGGATTGACGGCATAGATTGACCATTTTGGCCACATCTTTACCGAGATGACCTTCCATGACAAGACGAACAGCGGTCACCCGAACGCGAAGGGAAGCATCTTTGATTTTCCGTTCTTGTTTCCGAAGGGTTCGAGGCGTCCAACCGTGATCATTTGTGATTTTCAAACGTTTCATGCCAATTCCGCTCCTTTTGTATAGAAATATTTAGGAGCAGTATAGCCATGAAAAAAGGTGTTCATACAGAAGTCATGGTTTTAAGGTGCATGTATATATACTTATTATAACTTATAAACAGAAATTTTCAATTATTAAAAATTTAATATAATATTGACAATATAATAATTTTTTATAAACTGTAGATGAGCAAATTCGCTAACATAAATTTACAACAAAATAAAAGAAAAGACATGAACCCAATTCTTTGATTAGAATAGATGTGCCAACAAACCATTCACAAGGAGGTTCATGTCTCATGAATAGATTAGCACATCATCAAGGAATCGACAAGTTTTTCACGATGTTAGGGTTGGCACTTTATTTCTCGAAACCTGTGATGAAGCATCTCGTTCATATCGTGGATGCGATGGTGACGAAAGGTTTTTCCGGGACGTTGACCGATCTTCATCATGGTAGTTTTCACCCGAATCATCGCACGACACTGAGCCATTTTTTCACGAAAAGTCCGTGGGATGAAGAAACATTGCTTCACAAACTCCAGCAGTGGATTCTTCGTCGTGTCGAACGCAGCTCGAAACAAGAGAATTCTCCCCTTTTTGTTTCAATCGATGATACAATTTGCCAAAAAACGAAGCCTTCGTCACGGGCAACACACGCCATTCAAGGGTGTGATTGGCACTATTCTCATGCCGAGAAAAAGTCAATCTGGGGGCATTCTCTCGTTTGGCTCATGGTTCATACGATGACCCAAGCGTTCCCTTTTGCCTTTCGCCTCTATGACAAGACGGCAGGGAAAAGCAAAGGGGAACTTGCGATGGAGATGCTTTCTTCTTTGGATGTGAGTCGCCCCGTTTATGTGCTCATGGATTCGTGGTATCCATCGCAAACGCTCGTGGAAGCTTGTCTGAAAAAAGGATTCCACGTGATTGCGATGCTCAAGACGAACCGAATTCTCTACCCGAAAGGTATCGCCATCCAAGCGAAGCAGTTTGCCCACTACATCGAACCGAAAGACACTCACCTCGTCACGGTGGGAAAAGAGCAGTATCGGGTGTATCGCTACGAAGGTGCTCTGAACGGTCTCAAGGATGCAGTGGTGATCCTCGCTTGGAAAGCGGATCAACCGATGACATCGGAACATCTTCATTGCGTCTTGAGCACGGATCGCAAGTTGAGCGATGAAGACATCTTGCGCTACTATGCTGAGCGTTGGTCGATCGAATGTTTTTTCCGTCAAGCGAAAGACCAGCTGAAACTCGATGGATACCGCGTTCGCGGGCGTCGGGCAGTGAAACGGTATTGGATCTTGGTGCAACTTGCGTATGTGTACAGCATGTTCGAGTCGAACAGTGATTTTTCGGATGGGCTCGATCTCCTGCGCAAGAGAAAAGGACATAGCCTCGTGGAGTTCATTTACTGTGCAGCAAAACAAAATATTCCCATCGATACCGTAAAAAAACAGCTCCACGTGGCATAAGGGGTATCCTGTTTGTCTCTTTTTATATGGTAATTATTGTGATTAAAATTGCTCAACTACAGTATTAAGTTAAATCAACTATTCAGTTCACTTGGCGACTGACATGCATTTAATATACTAATCTAAAGGGAGGTTGTTATTATTATGTTGAAGAAGAATTTGTTCACATATCCACTTGCCGCCATTCTAGCTACTCTTGTATTAGGAGGGACCACTGCGGCTGAAACAATAGGAGATTCAACATCTTGGAGTTACCCCAATTACAACAATGGTTCGTACGTACCGAGAACAGGTAGTCTCAAATCGTATTTCGGATACGACGGCTTCTACTACATTAGAACAGAAAGTAAGTTTACTTTAGACTCATATAACGTGAGTCAAATCAAGGAATATAACAACGGTGGAGATAACCCTGGAACAAGTTGTGACAATTCTGCAGCATATTTTACTGTTGATATGACAGCTGTTCCTGATAATTCACTTGATTTAGAGATTAGCGCCTATGTTTCTACTACAAATTTACCCGATCCAAAATTCGATTTTGAGACAGACGGTGGAGTAGATAACCAAGAATCAGAAGTAGTTGCATTAGGAACAGTAACTTCCCAACAGTATTTCTTTACAACAAACTGGGAAGATTTTAGAGATGGAGATAGTGGGGACAGTGGAGAAATACAATTAAACTTTGCTATGAGTAAAAAAGGTTTTATTGACTACAACAACTGCATAAATGGCGGTGGCTATCGTGCGATTACTTAAGGGGACAACCTTGGAAGACCATGATTCAAATCAGTCTAATAGCAAATAATTGTAAATAAGGAACTTTTATAGGTATAGAAGTTTATTACCGAAAAAAATAATGAAATCAAAAATAAAAAAGTTGAAGATATTAATACCACTATCACATTTTCTCGTCCATTAGAATTTAAGGAATTAAAGGAATTTGTAAAGAAACACAGTATCAATCCTCAACAATTTGTAGCACGTGCTGTGAAGGGCAATGAGCGTATAACACTTGCTTTTAAACCACACGTGGATGAAAAACATGTTAATATAGTGAGAAAACAACTTAAAGAGGGATACAATGCGGAGTTTGTTGGTTTTATTGATATGTACGGTTTTGTGGATCATGAAGATTTAACCGCAATTGAAAATGACGAAGTTACTTTCCTTGCTGATACAACAGGAGATAAGTATTTTTTGAAGTACGAAAAAGATAATGGTTTTGCTCATGCACTTTCTTGGTTATTAGAAGATGTTAAGAAAGAAAAAGAAGAAAAAAATAAATAATAAAAAAATCTTAAAGGGAGGATGCACTTACTTCCTTTAGGTTTTTCAACAGGAGTGAAATTATGTTTCATCCAGAACTTTATTTTTATTACATTTTGTTACTTACTTTTTCAATTTTTGCTTATTTATTCTATAGAAGAACAAAAGATTTATTTAAAACACTCCTTATCACAATTACTGTACTTTTTTTTATATCCGTAGTTTGCAGTATCAGTTTAGCGCTTAATTATTATCAATCACTCCAACCAAGTACAGAAGGTATTGGAATTTCCAATGTAGTCGCATATTGGCTAATAGGGGAGGATGCTTGGGCACCAGTGTGGACTATTCAACTATTTAAAAAGGCTTATTCCATTTCTTTATGGATTACGCTTATTTTGCTCGTTTTTCTCATAATTCTTTTATTCATGAAAAGAAAAAAAACAAAACGAAACATATGAAATATATACATCCAAATTAAAATTTTAACCTCTGGTTCACGCAGCACACCCAATGCGGCGTAACACCTGATCTGGGTGCTGTAAGACGTATTGTTCAAGACGAGCAATCGACCGGGCAATATCGTTTTGACCTTGATGCAGGACGTTGGCGATGACTTCATCTTTCATCCACTTCCATAACCGTTCAATCGGATTCAAATGTGGGGAATACGGTGGCAGAAAAATAAAGTGAAAGGCGTTGCCTTCCTCTCCATCCAAAAAAGCTTGCACCATGTTGGCATGATGAATACGCGCATTGTCCAACACAAGCACGGTAAATCGACCCACATATTTCTCTTTTAACAGGCGCAAAAAGTCATGTATCATTTTTGTGACATCTTTTCCGAGATGCTTTTCCATGACAAGACGAACGGCAGTCACCCCAGCACAAAGCTAAGTATCTTTGATTTTCCGTTCTTGGGATGCGAGTCTGTCACCCGTCGAACTAGTTTGGAAGAAGTGATAAAACCACACGCCGTAGATTACGATGTATGTAATCGGGCGTGTGTTTTTTGATTTTTTTATCAAAGGGGATTATATTATGGACTGTAGATGAGTAAATACGCTAACATAAACTTACATCCGACCAAAAAGGAGACATGAACTTGATTCCTTGGTTAGAATAGATGTCCACCAACTATTCGTTTTTGTCCATACTCAAACTCCTTTAATTAAGATTTCTAAAAAGAGTATGGCATGGATATAAGTGCAAAACTAGGCGGGAAGAATTTGATGCTTATTACGTTTGGACTCTTCGGGATGCCCCTGACCTGTTGACTAGTCACCCTCCTGTTCAGGTGCCAACCGATGTGGGGCGCTTGGTGAGTATTTCATCTCTAGTATGTTAAGACCGCGCTGAATGTAGGTATGCTTGCAAAAAACAAGTGGCTCACTTTTCAATTGCTATGGTGGCTCAGTTTTAGCTTATCAAATACAACAAGGGCAAAGAGATGGTTCAACGGATGTTGCACAACCATTCTCAAGGTCTATGGAAGGATTCTGGCGTGTCGCGAAAAGAGCGTCCTTTGTATCAAAGTGTCAATGAATGTATCGATACGGTTTACGAGTGGTTAGGACACAGCAGGGGACGGATGGATCTGTGTGAAGTGTACATGAAGTAGGTAGTGTCAAAAAATCTATGAAAAGACCTTTTTAAATTCCTTTTTAAGGTATTTAAAGAGGATGATGGGATCGGATTCGCACTTGACCAACACCCGCCAAAGGAGAGAAACGGTAAGCAATGGGATAAAAATGAAGGGAAAACCAGGGCGATGGATGATCCGATGTCTTGGTTTTCCTATTTAGTGGAATGTAGAGAAAAAGCTTCAGAACTTCAAAAACAAACTACAACACTTGAAGCTGGCGTCACCATTTTCGACACGATTATGAAGGAAATTGAGCAAGCTAGACAGGACATGCATCATAGGAAAAAATATCAAAGTAAAAATATACATAAAATGTTTTTTATGTATATTTTACAAAAAAAACTTTAATATTTATTTTTTGTTATATAGTAATAAATTGGAGAGAGGGTACAAGATAGGGAGGTTACTAGAATTGAAAAAGTTTACTATTAAAACCGTAACTATTCACCCCGATAGTAGTATGTAAAGAAACGCAACACAAATAGGGCATCCCTTTGATAGAAAATGTCCTAAGTGATAGAAAGAACACGATCGAGCGTTTCACCTGTCAACAGAAGATATAACGAGTCCCACACGTTCTTTTCGTGTTTCGTCAGTGTGGAAACGATGCTTCTTGTGATACAAAAAGACTGGGCGAATGTTTCTTCGCGAAATGTACCCGAAATGTTCTCTTTGACTTTGACCATGCGAAGATCGCGTTCGGCTTGGTTGTTGTCAAAGGGAACATGCACTTCACGTAAGAAACGCAACGGTTCTTCCTTTCGTTTTTGAAGCCGTCTAACAAAAGCGCGTGCTTTTTTTAGAAGAGACGTCATCGTTTCCAATCGGTGCTGTGCTCTTTCTAGGATGCGATCATACGCACGTTCCCACCGTCTCGCTTCTTCTTCGGAAAGTGCACCGTGATGGGCTTCGACGGCTTGCTTGGCAGCCAAGAGAAACATGGTCATGCGCGATGCCCATGTATACCCTTGTTCGATGAAACCATTCAATTCACGCAAATGATGGGCATGGCAAAGAGCATGGGTGGCTTGTGTGTATTTCGGATACGTACCGAACGCATCATGCATCATCGTCCCTTGATATCGGGGAAGAATCCCGATGTCATCGGTCGCTTTCTTTCCGTGAGAAACGTGAGGAGCCAAGTACGTATATTTCGATGTACACGCGACATGCACCCATGCGAGTTTCCCATTGATGCGCAAACTTGTTTCATCGACATGCAGGATGTTGGATCCAAGTAAGGCGTCTTCGATCATGTCCATATTCGATTCCAGCGCTTCGCGTCCTCGTTTCACCATATTGGCAAGAGTCCCCGTACTAACCGAGTGTTGATATAACGCTTCGATTGTATCACTTAAACGCTTGTATGGGATCAATTGGATATGGTGCAAATAAACAACGAGCGCCGTAAGCCGTGGACCGTATTGCACATGATTCGTGACATGGGATGGGAATTTGGCTTGTTGAACACATCGGCAATGTGGACAGGATTTCACTTCACGCTCATGTTGTGTCACCTCGATCGTCACGGGAGGGAGATCAAACACTTGACGGAGCGTCGTTCCTTGATGTCCTTCTTGTCCGCCTGGCTTGTTGCCAGATATCTTACGAGAAGAATGGGTGTGAAAACGGTCAGAAGATGGGGGCAAATGGCTATTGGAGCTGTTTTTTTTCGTGCGTGCTTCTAGCTCTTGAACGCGATACTTCAGTTGTTCATTTTCTTTGCGTAGTTGTTTGTTTTCGTGACGCAAATGTTCATTTTCTTGAATGAGTTGATGAATAAGTTGCTTTTGTTGTTGGACTTTGCCGATTAAGCTCTCAACCGTAAATACAGCTTGTTGTGTCGTCAACATGCGATTCACCTCCTTGTCTATCAATATTCACATCATAGACAAGGAAAGAAAAAAATATTCAGCTCACTTTATGATGTGGCTGAATAGTTACTTGTAAACAGTGCATACACTTCCGAAAGCGTCAATCTTCCAATTCATATTACAAAGAAACTTGAGGATATTTATAATCAAAAGGGTTATAAATTAGATATTTTTTATCCGGAAAAGCTTAAATTTTCTTATACTAATTATGGAAACAAAATAATTTTTCCAGGAATAACATTAATGTACGATAGTATTAGAGGAAATATCTCTCCAGAAGATTCATTAGTAGAATTTCAAAAAGTTATAAAAGATAACTAAAGGGGGAATATTTAGCGATGGGGGTAAATCTAGTTCTCGCAACCTTACCGCATATACTTGTAGGCAGTATAATAGCCATTTTTACATTAGTAAAAGATAATGATTTTTTTAAGAAAAAACTATTTATCCTGTTATTTAGTAGTTTAGTTGTAATTTCACCAGATATATTGAAAATCATGGGCATCCTTTCGAGCCACTCTTTATGGCTAGTTCCGGTATTAGGTTTAATTTTTTCATTTATCTATGTTCAATTAAATAATGATAATAAATTGAGTAAAGTCTGGCTGGTTTTTTCTCTGATTATTTTATTTGGACATCTTCTTCTTGATTTTATTGATAATGGAGTTGAATTATTTTACCCTTTTATTAAAGATGATTTTGATTATACTCTAATCAATAAAATAGATTTACTTTTTATTGCAATTCTTATAACTTCATTCACCCTTCTTTTCTTTTATAAGAAAAAAACTATTATTGTTATAACTTCATTATCAATAATTGGTTTATATCTTGGTGCACTAATATTTTCAAAAATGCACTTGGAATACACCTTGAAGAAGGAATTCAAGGATCAAGATATTGTTTTATTGATAACATATCCTGATCATCATTTTAATTGGGAATTTCAAGTAAGAACTAAAAGGTCGATTGTAACAGGGAAATCACCTATGAACAAAACAAATATAAAGATTGAAACCAGAACAGAGTTTTGATTTAAATAATGCTCATGTTATGGCAATGAATATTTGCAACTGTAGATGAGTAAATCTTCTAACATAAATTTACAACCAAACAAAAAAGAAGACATGAACCCGATTCCTAGGTTAGAATAGATGTGCCAACAAACCATTCATACAAGGAGGTTCATGTCTCATGAATAGATTAGCACACCATCAAGGAATCGACAAGTTTTTCACGATGTTGGGATTGGCACTTTATTTCTCGAAACCGATCATGAAGTATCTCGTTCATATCGTGGATGCGATGGTGACGAAAGGTTTTTTCGGGACGTTGACCGAGATGCTTTTCCATGACAAGACGAACGGCAGTCACCCCAGCACAAAGCTAAGCATCTTTGATTTTCCGTTCTTGGGATGCGAGTCTGTCACCCGTCGAACTAGTTTGGAAGAAATGATAAAAACACACGTCATCGATTACGATGTATGTAATCGGGCGTGTGTTTTTTTTTGTGTAAGTATCTATTCCTTGTTTTTTCGTTTGTTTTGTTGATATAGTTGTACGATTTGTTCCTCTTGCTCGCTAATGACGACTTTTGGAACAGGGGTCGGTTTTTTGTTTTGATCGATGGCGACCATTGTTAAAAAGCACGTGGTTGTTAAGTGATGTTCGCCTGTAAATAAATCTTCAGTTTCGACTTTGACGAACACTTTCATGGATGTGCGTCCGGTCGAGTAGACGAATGCTTCGAGTTTTAAAATATCGCCAACTTTCGCGGACGAAATGAAATCAACTTTGTCGATCGAAACGGTGACGACCGCTTTTCGTGCATGGCGCATGGCGGATATTGCCGCAATCTCATCAATATAGGCTAAAACTGTACCGCCAAAGATGGTGCCAAGATGGTTCGTATCAGAAGGCAATACGAGCCGTGTTTGAATCGTTTTCGATTGCTCGACGCTTACTTCCATGACTTTATCCCTCCGTAAGCTAAGAGTCGCTTGCGATATTCGTGTGCGGCTTCCACCATCACTTTGAGTGCCGCGATCGCTTCTTTTTCTTTTCGCGTTTTTAATCCGCAATCAGGATTGACCCAAAATTGTTCTGGACGGAGGACGCGGAGCGCTCGTTCGATTTGTTCGCTTATTTCTTCTTTTGTCGGAACGCGTGGGCTATGAATGTCGTAAACTCCTAGGCCAATTTCTTTCTTATACTCATATGTTTCAAACGCAGCAACAAGCTCCCCATGGCTTCGTGACGATTCAATTGAAATGACGTCCGCATCAAGCTCATCAATGATATGCATCATATGTTCAAACTGTGAATAGCACATATGGGTATGAATTTGTGTTTCTTCTTTCACCGATGAAGTGGCGAGACGAAATGCCATGACAGCATCTTCCCAATAGGATGTGTGTTTTTCTTTTTTCAATGGCAATCCTTCCCGTAATGCTGGCTCATCGACTTGAATGATGCGTATCCCTTCCTTTTCTAACTGCAATACTTCCTCACGAATCGCAAGGGCAAGCTGCCTAAGCACATGTTTTCGTGAAATATCGTCGCGAACGAACGACCAGTTTACAATCGTCACAGGACCTGTTAACATTCCTTTCACAGGTTTGTTCGTTAATGATTGAGCATACACTGTTTCTTCTACAGTCATTGGATGTAGACGAACAATATCGCTAAAAATAATTGGTGGACGCACACAACGCGATCCGTACGATTGTACCCAGCCGTTTGTCGTGCATGCCATCCCTTGCAACTTTTCACCGAAATACTCTACCATATCCGTACGTTCAAACTCGCCGTGGACAAGGACATCGAGGTGCAGTTGTTCTTGAATGTCGATCCATTTTGCGATTTCTTTCTTTATAAACGACTTATATTGGTTGTCGTCCCATTCGCCTTTTTTCCACCTCATCCGAGCTTGGCGCACGTCGCTCGTTTGCGGGAAGCTACCGATCGTTGTTGTCGGCAAAAGCGGAAGTGGTAAATGGGCTTGTTGTGCTTTTCGTCTTTCGCTATAAGGCACGCGGCTTAACGGAACGGTGATGTCGTCTATTTGTTCTTGTTGTTGGCGGAACGTAGCGAAATAAACATGAGTTTGTTCATCGTATTTGCTTAGCTCGTCGATTGGTACGTTTCCTTTCATATATTCTGAAAGCATCGATATCTCATCTAATTTTTCATCGGCAAATGCGAAAGCTCCAGCAAGCTCCGTTGGCAACGCATGTTCATGTTTTGTTGTGATCGGAACGTGCAGTAAGCTGCAAGACGGTTGAATAATGAGTTGTTCAGCGACATTTGCTAAACGATGAAGAATCTTTGCTTTTTGTACAAGCGAGCTTTTCCATACATTTCGACCGTCTACAATCCCCGTAGCTAATATTTTATCTTTCGGAAATCCGTACGTGTTTATATTTTTCATATTCTCGCCATCGTCATGCACGAAATCAAGCCCAATGCCTGCGACAGGTAAAGCAACGATTTCACGGTAATGTGATATGCTATCAAAATATGTTTGTAAAATAAGGTTTATATTTGGTACATCGCGATGAAAAACTTCATATACATCACGAAATGCATCGACTATGTCATCATCTATATCTTGAACGAGAATCGGTTCATCGATTTGGACGAATGACACACCCGCTTCGCTTAGTTGTTTGAATAATTCTACATAAAGAGGAACTAATGGCGCGAGATGTTTCCTCCATTCACCTCGCTTGTATTGTTTAGAAAGCAAGAGGAACGTAATCGGTCCAAGCAACACAGGCTTTGTTTCGACATGAAAAGCTTGTTTTATTAGTTTGTATTCTTTCAATAAGCGATTTTCCATTAATTTTGGTTCGATTCGTCCAATTTCAGGCACGATGTAATGGTAATTTGTATTAAACCATTTCGTCATTTCAAGCGCATGTTGCCCATTCGTCCCACGCGCCATCGCAAAATATTGCTCAAGCGTATTGTCTATTTGTTGAAATCGTTCTGGAATATACCCGAACATAAATGCTGTATCTAACACGTGATCGTATAAAGAAAAATCTCCGATTGGAATGAGGTCGATTCCTTTCTCTACTTGTTTACGAATCGAATCAAGTCGAATGTGTTCCATCGTTTTTATGAATTGCTCTTTGTTTATTTGCCCATTCCAAAAAGATTCTAACGCTTTTTTCCATTCTCTTTTTTCACCAATGCGCGGATACCCTACATTTGAACTACGGATGAACAAGTTAAGCACCTCCAGTTATTTTATCCCAATCAAGCAAAAAACCCTCTTTCAAACAGAAGGAGGGCATAGCTAGCTCGTATTGAGATACATGAAGTGCCTCAAGATCATATGTCCTCACTCCTCCCTATGACGCGTAGGTCGTAAGTGCATACAACAGGCAGGTCTCCTGACTTAGCTTCATCGCCATTTATCTCCTTCCCATTTCGCATGAAACAGTGGATTGTGATAAACAGCTCTGCATCACAGTGGCGCGACCGTGTTGGACTTTCACCAAACTTCCCTTTTAAGATTCACAGCATGTGTGAACCACCTGTTGCGTGAACTTATTATGTAGTTGTATAAAATTCAGAATAAACGAACTTTTTGTTTTTTTCAACTGAAATGTTTTTTGTGTGGATGGTTTTGAGAGATGTAACGCCGTAGTTAATGGTTATATTTTTCTTTTAAGTTAATATTGATATTTTATTGATAATTTTATGTTAAAAAGTATTGATTTTTTTTTTTTTTTTTTTTTTGTTATAGTTTTACATGTATAAAAATTAAATTATTTCAAACAAATTTAAAAAAGGGGTGATTTTGGTTTTTTCTATAACATGTACTTTGCAAAAGGTGCACTTTGTCCGAACGAACATGCCAAAAATCATTGGTATACTTTTTTCTTGGAAACATCAATAAGGCATGTTATGAAAAAATTAAGTTTCGATGGAGGGTATTAATTTCAAATGATTTTTAATATTCGGTTGTTTGTGCAATATCTCTTTATGTAATTTAATTTATTAATTTGGGTGTTGAAAGGTTAATGAAAAATATAATGTTATTTCCGTAACTATTCACCCCAATAGTAGTATGTAAAGAAATGCAACACAAATGGGGCATCCCTGTGATAGAAAATGCCCTAAGTGGTAGAAAGAACACGATCGAGCGTTTCGCCCGTCAACAGAAGATATAACGAGTCCCACACGTTTTTTTCGTGTTTCGTCAGTGTGGAAACGATACTTCTTGTGATACAAAAAGACTGGGCGAATGTTTCTTCGCGAAACGTACCCGAGATGTTCTCTTTGACTTTGACCATGCGAAGATCGCGTTCGGCTTGGTTGTTGTCAAAGGGAACATGCCCTTCACGTAAGAAACGTAGCGCTTCTTCCTTTCGTTTTTGAAGGCGTCGAACAAAAGCGCGTGCTTTTTTTGGAAGAGGCGTCATCGTTTCCAATCGGTGCTGTGCTTTGGCTAGGATGCGATCATACACTCGTTCCCATCGTTTCGCTTCTTCTTCGGAAAGTGCACCGTGATGGGCTTCGACGGCTTGCTTGGCAGCCAACAGAAACGTGGTCATGCGCGATGCCCATGTATGTCCCTGTTCGATGAAACCTTTTAACTCACGTAAATGATGGGCATGACAAAGGGCATGGGTGGCTTGTGTGTATTTCGGATACGTACCGAACGCATCGTGCATCATCGTCCCTTCATATCGTGGAAGAATCCCAATATCATCGGTCGCTTTCTTTCCACGAGAAGCGTGAGAAGCCAAGTATGTATATCTCGATGTACACGCGACATGCACCCATGCGAGTTTCCCATCGATGCGCAAACTTGTTTCATCGACATGCAGGATGTTGGATCCAAGTAAGGCGTCTTCGATCATGTCCATATTCGATTCCAGCGCTTCGCGTCCTCGTTTCACCATATTGGCAAGAGTCCCTGTACTAACCGAATATAACGCTTCGATTGTATCACTTAAACGCTTGTATGGGATCAATTGGATATGGTGCAAATAAACAACGAGCGCAGTGAGACGTGGACCGTATTGCACATGATTCGTGACATGGGATGGGAATTCGGCTTGTTGAACACATCGGCAATGTGGACAGGATTTCACTTCACGCTCATGTTGTGTCACCTCGATCGTCACGGGAGGGAGATCGAACACTTGACGGATATCGACTTTGAACGGTTTGATTTCACGCAAAGAAGCCCCACATCCTTGACACGCGTGCACACGATGATGTGGATGTTCCACTTGACGGAGCGTCGTTCCTTGATGTCCTTCTTGTCCGCCTGGCTTGTTGCCAGATATCTTACGAGAAGAATGAGTGTGAAAACGGTCAGAAGATGGGGGCAAATGGCTATTGGAGCTGTTTTTTTTCGTGCGTGCTTCTAGCTCTTGAACGCGATACTTCAGTTGTTCATTTTCTTTGCGTAGCTGTTTGTTTTCGTGACGCAAATGTTCATTTTCTTGAACGAGTTGATGAATAAGCTGCTTTTGTTGTTGGACTTTGCCGATTAAGCTCTCAACCGTAAATACAGCTTGTTGTACCGTCAACATGCGATTCACCTCCTTGTCTATCAATATTCACATCATAGACAGGAAAAGCAAAAAATATTCAGCTCACTTGATCATGTGGCTGAATAGTTACGATTAATCAAAAAACTGTATTAGAAAGTCCACAAGATAAAATATTAACTGCAATTAATGGGGAATGGACAGATATTGAAAATGAAGTTTCATCTAGATTTAACAAACATAAAGAAATTAACCTTGAACATGTTCCATCTTTTAAAGAGGGGGTAAAATTAGTAAAGCTAGATAATAACAAAGTTGAAAATGATTTATATTACATAGTGGTCAATAACATTATTGAGTTTTCTTTATCAAGAAAAGAAGTTGGCGAATGGATAGACGTATTACAAAATATTGATGGTAATAAAACATTAAATCAGATTTTAATCGATACCAATATAAAATTATCTAATATCGCTAAATATCTTAAGGAAGCCATTGATTTTGAACTTATTGTTCTACAAGATTTTAAATAATTAATAAAGGAGTATAAGTATGCGTACTATTCAATTTTTTTCAGTTCTAAGAGGACTTGCAATGGGATTATTTTCTCCTATATGGATTCTTTACTTGGTGGATCAAGGTTATGATTTACTACAAATCGGATTGCTAGGTACAATTTTCGAAATAGCAAAGTTAATTTTTGAAGTACCATCCGGAACATTTGCGGACCGATATGGCATCAAACTCTCAATTGCGGGTTCTTTTTTTCTCTCCGCTGTAACATGGGCTTTCTTTCCTTTCATTGATACATTAATTATCTGTATATTAGCTATGATTATATGGGCTTTATCAGATGCACTCATCTCTGGATCACTAGAAACTTGGATGAGTAGAGTTGTAGGAGAAGAGAGATTCGGGAAAGAAGTAATGAAAAATACTCAAATACTCATTGCATTTATTGTTGTTGGTAGTATTATTAGTGGTTACCTATACTCTTATAATATGTTCTTACCATTTATTATCGTAGTAGCACTTTATACAACCTTGTTTATATGGATGTCAATTTTTGTTAAAGTACCTATTGTTAAAATTGAACACGAACAGGAACATATTAAGGAGTCATTTTTAAATATCTTAAAACAAAGTTTAAAAATAGTTTTTCATAAACGAAAAGTATTGTTAATTGTATTATCTGGATTCTTTACCGCTTTAACTTACGATATGGTATCAAGATATTGGCAGCCCTTACTCAATGAGATGGGTTTTTCTGAAACCGGACTAGGCTATATCTTTGCACTAGCAGGAATATTTGCTTTAATTCTCTTAGGAATAACAATGAAATTAGAGGAAAAAATAGAAACAAATCCATATATGTCTTTAACAATTGTAGAATCAGTCAGCCTACTATTAGTAGGAGTATTAACAATAGGTTTCAAACCGTTAGGGGCAATCGCAACTTCAATATTGTTAGCAGTTGAAGATGTTAGACATCCAATTGTTATCAGTTATTTAAATAAATTTTTCCCGGATAATTACAAAAATACTCTATTTTCTTTAAATTCAGGAGTTGGTGCCCTAGGAGAAATCCTATCTGGTGTTATCTTTGGAATTATTGCAGTAGAATTTGGACTAACAACAACATTTTTGGTAGCTGCCATTTTTCTATTACCAGCAATTATTATTTATTGGGTAGTACCTAAAATCCATGATAAAACTTCCCTGAATCCGTGATGAATTGAAATCGATTTTGATTTCGATGGTGTTTTAGTGGGTATACCATCCATAAAACCCTTTTTATGTTTTTTTATCTCCATCACCTTTATCGTTGGAAATCATCTAGTGGTGCCTGTCACCTGTCGAAGGAGGGATCCCTCCTTCGCAGCTTGTCGACTTTGTCGACAAGCTGTTTTATTATGAGGGTAGTACAGTAGTACAGAGGAAGAACGGAGGGAAAAGAACGATGCTTCGTCCACGCCAAGAAGAAGGGCGCTATACAGAAACGACGGTAAAACTGGATGATCTTGTCCCAGAGGATCACTTGGTGAGAAAGCTAGATGCGGCCATTGATTTTTCCTTTATTTACGACATCGTAAAAGATCTCTATTCTCCTGATCATGGACGTCCGAGCATTGATCCGGTGATGCTGTTTAAAATGTATTTGATTCGGTATGTATTTGGAATCCGCTCGATGCGTGAAACGGTCGAACAAATCCGAACCAACGTGGCCTACCGTTGGTTTTTGGGGCTTAGCCTTCATGATCCCGTCCCTCATCACTCGACACCGAGTAAAAACTATGCGCGTCGTTTTGCCGGAACGGATGTGTTCCATCAGATTTTTTCAAGAATCTTAGACGAAGCCTTTCAACACGGATTGGTCGATCCAAGTGTGGTGTACGTGGACTCGACTCATGTCAAGGCAAGTGCTAATAAAAAGAAGTTTACAACAGAAATGGCAGAAGTAGAAGCGAAAGCTTACCAACAAGAACTCGAAAAAGAAATCGAACAGGATCGCATCGCTCATGGAAAGTCTCCATTGCCACCGGAAACGAAAAAAAACGAGAAGTGAAAGTAAGCAAAACGGATCCGGACAGTGGGCTGTTTGTGAAAAATGAACGGGAGCGAGTGTTTGCTTATTCGTACCACACGGCTTGTGACCGCCACGGATGGGTGTTATATCCTTATGTGACGACGGCAAATATTCACGATAGTCAGGCGTTTTTTGAACTGTTCAAACGAGTGAAACAGGAAATCAAAGAATGTCCGGAAGCCCTGTGCGCAGATGCAGGATATAAATGTAAATTATCATTTTATCCCCGAATAAAATGATAATTTACAGGGAATTTTTTATTTTAAAAATGGAGTGTAAATAATATAAATAATAGGTACTATGTTGGATAAAAAACACCACCCATAGAGGGTGGTCAGCTTGTCGACTTTGTCGACAAGCTGATATTCACAGATTAGTAAATTTGTTCTATTTAATAAATGTCTTCTCAAGGTTCTTCATTTTATTTTCCAGCAGCTTTAGTGAATAGCTTAATAACTCATCTTTATCCATCTCTTCTTTTTGTTTATCAAAATATAAGGGTTCACCTAAGATGACAGTAGCCTTTTTACCTATTAGTATTTCCTTCAAATTAGTAGGACCATGATAACTAGCTGGCAAAATAGGAACATTAGCTTTAATAGCAATTGTTACTGCACCTCTTTTTAAAGGCACTTCCTCATTAGTTCTAGTACCACTTGGAAAAATTCCTACAATTTTATTTTCTTTTAATAATTTCATAGGAATTTTTAAGGTACTCGGTCCAGGATTTTGGCGATTTACAGGAAAAGCATTTAAATATTTTAAAAATGTCCCTATTAATCTAGAATTAAATAGCTCTTTTTTTGCCATATAATGTACTTGTGTCGGATAAAGAGACATAGCAAGCATAATGACATCTACCCACCCACGATGAGAACATGTTACTACATAATTTTTATTTTTGGGGATATTTTCCTTACCTCTAACTTCTAATAGTCTAAATAATTTAATTATAAAATAAAGAATTTTAGCTACAATATGATACATCATTTTTCTCACCTCTATTTAATAGTATTAATTATTAGGTTATTCTAACAAAAATATTTTTTGTAAATTAAAACATATTTTCCTATCATGACTCAACAAAAATCTAGGGTATTGTGTAAATCCCCTGCCTTTCATTTATAAAATGGCTCTATATACATGCACTTTAAAATGATGACTTCTGTATGAACACCTTTTTCCATGGTTATACTGCTCCTAAGTATTCATATACAAAAGGAGCGGAAATGACATGAAACGTCTTAAAATTACAAATGATCATGGCTGGACGCCTCGAAAACTTCGGAAACAAGAACGGAAAATCAAAGATGCTTCTCTTCGCGTTCGGGTGACTGCCGTTCGTCTCGTCATGGAAGGGCATCTCGGAAAAGATGTAGCAAAAATGATCAATTTATGCCGTCAATCGGTTGCCCTCTACGTTGCACGTTTTAATGAAGGAGGGCTCGATCATTTACTCGATCGTCGCTTGCCACCCGGTCGTGTGCCGTTTCTCACGGAAGAACAACAACAAGAACTGAGACAACTCGTGTTAACCACCACGCCCGTTGATGTCGGTTGGGGCATCTCTTCGTCATGGAACACACGCATTTTGCAATCTTACATCCAACAAACATATGGTGTTTCCATGTCACGCGAAGGGATTCGCAAATTGTTACATCGTCTTCGCTTGTCGTGGACTCGTCCGACTTATAAGCTCGTCAAAGGGGATTCAACGCTTCAAGCTGCTTTTCAAAAAGAACTCGAATTGATAAAAAAAAACTAATCACTGGGCAAATGATTCTGCTTCATGTAGATGAGACGCATGTTCGCGCCTATCAAGCGCTTCGTACCACATGGGCAGAAGTAGGCAATCAAAAACAGGTGCCGAGCTACGGTCACCACGCTCACGTTTCCATTTTTGGTGCAGTAGACGTTCAACAAGGCGATGTCGTATTTCATCGCGCATCATCCGCCAATGCCGATACGTTCCTAGACTTTTTGCGCCTATTGAAAGAGAAATATCCGGATCGATTCATCGTGCTTGTGTTGGACAATGCACGGATTCATCATGCCAAAATGGTGCAAGCATTCCTCGATTGTGAAGAAGGCGGTGCATTTCACTTTATTTTTCTGCCACCGTATTCGCCTCGTTTGAATCCGATTGAACGGTTGTGGAAGTGGCTGAAAGATGAAGTCATTGCCAACGTCTTGCATAAAGATCAAAACGACATTGCCCAGTCGATTACTCGTTTTGAACAATATGTGTTGCAGCACCCAGATGAAGTGTTGCGTCGCATCGGGTGTGCTGCGTGAACCAGAGGTTAAAATGTCAATTTGGATGTATATAAATCATCTAAATTCAATTTAACGTCATGTTCATGTTTATCTCTAAGTTGGAAAAGATTAAGATTTTCGTACTCGTTAGCTTTTTCGATTAACACTTCTGCTTCTATGTCGATGTTCTTACCATATCCCCTTAGTAAACCATAAAGAATTCTTTCAGGAAACTTTGTGTAAATCATGTCTTCAACTACATCTTTTCCTAATTCAGTGGCACCAACAAGAGCAGAATAATCATAATTAATCACAATCATTTTGACGAACTCAGAATACTTTGCTAAAGTTTCTCCAACACGAATAAAATTATCCCTTTCAGTTGAATCGCCATAATAGCCCTTAAAATGTAACTTAATCAATCCATCCCGTAATTTTTGAGTTAATAATTGGAAATCATCTTGATAGTATATTTCATACGGAATAGATAAGCCACCCATCAAATTAGGTTTGACACTTCCTTTTCCGCTCTCGTCAAAAAATATCATTATCTTTTCCCTAGTCATTAATTAACACCCTTCCTTACAACTGGCAGTTGACTTTTGCTTACGTCTTATATAATATAGAGGTACATCAATATCTCTCGGGATTCCGCGAGATATTGAATATAGACGGTGAGTAACTCGGGATTCCGCGTGAAAACCCGTCGAAGCACTGTTAACTACCGTTTTAGGTGGTTTTTATTTTTTATTAATAAAATTAAGAATTTTCTTTATATAATCCAGCGTTTTGCTGGGTATTTTACTCACGGCTGTTGATTATCGAAAATTAGGAATACTTTTCCCGTATATTCGAGCATACTCAAATAAGACAGCTGCCATCTCGGATTTCCATTCGAGAGGAAGTTGTCCAGAGAAAAAACGACGGACAAACGAAAGAAAGGTAAGGGACGAGGTTGTCCGTTTTTCCGTGCGATGATATAGCCATCTCAGGAACACATAAGCGACAAATGCCGCAAAAAGCTGGTTGTATACCGCATGCTCGTTGGTGCCAAATAAGGTCGGAACGTTTAGTTATTGTTTGATCCATCGGAAAAATACTTACACCGTCCAACGCGCTTGATACATCTCGGCAATCTTTTCCGCCGATGCCTCCAAGACGTTCGTGACCACACGGATTTCATGCCCATTTGCATCTTGAAAGATCACGACGCGATGGCGCTTCTTGGAAAGACATTGTTTCGTTCCTAGCTGGCAAGTAAAATCCGCCACAATGGAAGAAGAGGAGGAAGAAAGTCGCTTTAGGCTCTTTTTCTGATGAATATCGACATTGTCTTTCATCCGAATCACAAATGGTTGCTTCTGTTCGACAAACCGATCGAGGCGTTCTAAAGTACGCTCGATCCTCGACAAGAACCGACTGTACGTCTATGAGCTGTTCTCCCACCGGTCCATCGTGGCGTAGCCCTACGGTTTCTACGATGTCGTTCGGCATTTGTTGCTCAGGGGAACACGCGACGTACATGTTCACTCCGGATCGTTCCACGTGATAGGGCGCCCATGTCAAGCGGTTTTTCCCCACGGTGACGGTCGTGGGGTCTACTACGCGCAATGCTTTTGGAAAGCGAAGCGAACGGCGGGTTTGGCGATTGCACTTCGACACCACCAAAGCAAATAAGCGCTTCATGACTTCGTACGGCACTTCTTTCGCTTTCTTAGAAACCGTCGAGTAATGAAACGTCGGCAATTCATACATCTTCACCACATCGGCACCATGACGGAAACTTTTCCATTCGTGAAGTGCCGCCAACAGAAAAAAGTCCACCAACGTACGCACCGTAAACGTCCGCGAAGTGTCGTGGTAACCAACGGCTTCGGTAATCGGCTGAAGCTCTTCATCAGAAACAATTTTTTGCATCAAATTTGGGAGTGTGGTATGCTTGTTCATAGAGAGCACCTCCTAGATTTGTTTGTGTAGCTACTTACATTCTACAGGAAAGGTGCTCTTTTTTCTATGTTTTTTATGGATATTATTGGTTAATCAACACGCCTGGAACAAGAAGAATTAATGAAAAAGCGAATCAATATTTTATCAGATTCTGAAGGGGAATTTTATACTATCAATGTTACAATTAATATGCAGGAGAAAGGATATTGGTGTGGTCCCGCTTCTACGAGACAAAGCTTGAGTTTCCATAAATCAAAATCCGGATCAAGTATACCTTTGCCAAGTCAACAGACGTTAGCAAATAAAATAGGGACAACGACTGATGGAAGTTCAACTACAGGCATTGTTAATGCATTAAACAGCTATAAGGATACTTATTCATTCGATAGTTTATACGTGGCAGCTGATATTTCAAATCTTTCCAGTCCTTTATATACATTTGAAACCCGCATAAAAAACGATTTAAAAAACCAAACTAATGCTCCCATCTTATTGGTAGAAACACAGTATTTAACTTACTATAAGAATAAGCAGTTAAGACACTATGTTACAGTAAGTGGATATTCGTATGAAAAGGCTACTGGCAAAAAAATGATTCAGATAGTTGATCCGAATTACGATACAAATTATTATGGAACACATTGGGAACCGCTAGGATCTACGACAGAAAATGGGGTATTTCGAGCGGTGTACAATGCAGATTTAAATGGTTCGAATATGGCTATGGCTTACTAAGGGGATATTGATGATTATGGAAAAGAAAATATATTTTCTACTACTATTTCTTGTTAGTACAATTTCGATATGTGTTGGGTGTAGGGAACAGGCATCAGACATATCAGAACGTATCACTACGCAATCCAACTTGCTGAAATTGGATATTCCTTCTCCTAATTGGACGCATGCAGCGAAAGTAGGAGATGAATTATTTGTTGGGGTGAACGGCGACAAGACGAACCGTGCATCGGTAAACGAACTCATTTCTATTAATGTGAAAACAAAAGAACAGCGTGTGTTATTTCGCTCTAAACATCTAGAAGCGATTGTACAGTGGGTGCAGGCAAATAAACATTGGGTTGTTTGGGAAGATTCAACCTCCTTTGGAGATAGTTCAGTCATTTGGGGGATGAATCGGAAAACGGGGGAAACATTCCAAATTGCTGAATCTTCCTCTTCTTTGTCCACTGTCTTCGATCCGATATTAAACGGGGATAACGTTGCTTGGACGGAAAAGGGGTCATCATTTGGGAAAGTGAAGCTTTATCATTTGTCGACACGGCAGACGGAAACTATTGGTCGCATAGTATCTCAAGGGCTGTATAACGAGTTTGTTTCACTACGTGATGACAAAGTCGTATGGACCGATTCGGAAAATGGGAGAGGTTATTATTATATTTATGATATTCCTACAGCTACTACGAATAGGTACGAAGCCCCTGCTCCTTTTCCTGCTTATGCAGTTTATGACAACGGGCTGATTTACGCACTCCATTTTCGCGATTTACGATATCTAGATGATCAAAAATTTGGGTATTTTGATGTGAAAAAGAAAGTGTTCTCTGTATTCCCTATTAAGCATGGGATTATTCGCTATTTTGATGTTGCAAAAGGGAAAGTAGCGTTTTTGGATGAAAAAGGTCAAGTTTCCATTTATGAGAGACATGATGGAAAGTGGAAAACACTAAAGGAGAGAATCGATCCTCGTCCGCTTTTTCTCTATTTCGACCAACAAGGACATTTGATATTGAAATATGAGGATACGGAGCATGATCGGCGATGGCTCAATATTATTGAGTGGTAAAACGGTGCAGTTGTAGGAAAGACACATATCAACCATCTTCATGAAGCACCCTGTAAAAGAGAGCTTGAAGACTGCTTGTATTTTTGGATAGTTGTAGTTCTTACAAAATTTTAGCGATTCATCCTCTGCCTTTAGGCATGGGGATGAATCGCTGATTTTTTTGAATGAATTTATTAAATATGCAAGAGCCCAGCGACTTTAGTCGTTGGGAGATTCAGCTCAAATAAAAGAGAGTTCGTCGAAAAATCAGAGGTATCATTTTTTTTAAAAATGTATATACTATGTATATACATTTTAAGTTAAGGGTGATATAATGGATTCAAAGGAACATTTAGAAAGCAACATAAACCGAAATAAAGGGGGAGATTACATGGCTACAGTTGTTGCGCAAAAATGGGGAAACAGTTTAGGGATTCGTATCCCAAAGGATGTTGCTGATAAAATAGGGATCAAACAAGGTTCAGAAATGGAATTAAATGTGATTGGAAATGAAGGTATTATTACATTAAAGCCAAAAAGAACACGGAAAAAATACACATTGGAAGAACTCATCTCACAGATTACACCTGAAAATCGACACGAGGAAATAGATTTCGGGATAGAAGGGCGTGAATTAATTTAATGCCAGTAGATGTGCCAGGGAGAGGCGATTTTATCGTTATCAACTTCGATCCACAAGCTGGTCATGAACAGGCTGGGAGAAGGAATGCTATTGTTTTGTCGCCTAAAGAATTCAATCAAGCAACAGGATTTATAGCTGTTTGTCCAATTACTAATCAAAAGAAAGGTTATCCTTTTGAAGTGGAATTACCAAAAAAAGGTATAGTTCTTGATGGCGATGGTTATCCAATAACGGGGGTAATTTTAACCGATCAAATTAAATCATTGGATTGGAAAGCGCGTAATCTAAAAATTTTAAAGAAGTATAATCCAGAAGATGCACAAATTGAAGAAATAGATAAAATAATTGATGAATGCCTAGCAAAAATAGAAACATATCTGACTTAACAGGGCTGTAACTATTTAGCACACTTTATGATGCGAATAAATAGTTGCTAATGATTTATACGAACAGATCAGGAAAGGGAAGAGATGCTATCAGTGAACTACTCACCACTTAGCTAACGTTTGAAGTGGGAGCTTCTCAGTTCCACGACGAAAGCAACCTTTCGTCTCCCTGAGCGTGACTTCGGGTCGTTCCAACCCTAGGCATCCGATGATTCGGGGTTCTTTCGTGCCTTGGATATTTTACGCATGGAAGGCTTTGCTTGGTTTTCGCATTGGATTTTCTCCATGCAACCCCCTCATATCCAGTTCACAAAGAACATGATATACATTAATTCTATCATGCGTTTTGGCTGACGCCAATCGAAATTCATCTCCCGCCTACTCACGGGGCTGTGCCCTTCACGTTCCTTGAGGCGGGAGACTTCTTTCGGAAATTACGTTAAAGTAGATGACGAAGCGATAGCTGAACAACTTGGTGTTCCTGTTTTTTTTGCAATCTGTAGAACAGGTGTGTTTAGCCACAATGTTGGTGTTCCATTGCACAAATCTCCAGTTTGATACCCACAAAAAGAGCCGCTTTGTTTTATGGCGGCTCTTTGTTATGAAGGGATACTTCCATTTCTTTTGATAATCAGCACTTGCGCATTTTCATCCACTCCTATTTTATGGTTATTATACCTCCTTCGCATAAGAATTGAAACGACTTTGATCATTATAAAAATACGCCTTGAGTCGTAGTTGAAAATATAGCTATAGGACATGATGAACAAAGATGAGAATCGGTAAGATGAAAGCAAGGAAGGAGGCGAAAGGGATGTTAAAAAAAATCGGGCTATTGGTTGCAGGTGGAATGGCGGTGTTGGTGCTCATGTTTCACCTCGGGCCGCTCGTTGGGTTAGCGATCAGCTTGGCGATTTTGTATTATGCGGTCAAAAAGTTTTTCAAAGCCGATTCGGCGTTTGGCAAAATCGTTTGGGCGCTGATTGGCTTGGCTGCGCTGATGGTGAGCGTATCGAATGTACCAGCGCTTGTTGCTATCGTCGCAGCGTATGTGCTTTATGTCGTGTATAAAAAATGGAACGAACCGCAAGAAGTGGTGCAAGTCGTTGACGATCCGTTCGTGAACTTCGAAAAACAATGGGCGGAGCTACAAAAACATTATTAAAGGAGCGAAGAACAATGGGTTTACTTTCTCGCATGAAAACGATGATTGCAGCAGATATTCATGAATGGTTGGACGAAAAAGAAAAGAAAAATCCGATTGCGGTGCTAAATGAATACTTGCGCCAATGCGAACAAGAAGTAGAAAAAGTACGGAAGCTGCTTGAGCGGCAATACTTATTAAAAGAGCAGTTTACGCGCGAATATCGCGAAGCTATGCAGCTGGCGGAAAAGCGGAAAAAACAGGCGGATATTGCCTCAAAAGCAGGAGAATCGGAGCTGTTTGCGTTTGCGTCTCATGAGCAAATGCAGTACGAAGAGCGAGCGGCGCGATTAAAGCAACTGCTTGAGCAAACAAACGAACAGCTATTGGAACTAGAAAAGAAATACGAACAAATGAAACATCAATTAAAAGATATGCATATGCGCCGCATGGAACTTATGGGGCGAGAAAATATCGCACGGGCGCATTATCGCATGAATCGCGTATTAGACGGGTATACAAGCCCAGCGCTTACTACGTTTGCGGATACAGAGTCCTATTTAGCTCGCCTCGAGCAACAAGTGCAGTCAGACTATTATCGCCATACGATTGACGCTCGCATCGCTGAATTAGAAAAGCGGTTGCAGCAAGAGCAATAAACATATATGCTAAAGGCGTACGTTGTTGCGCCTTTTTCGTTTTATTGAGTTATCGTTGAAAGGGGGGTGCCCCGTGGATAAGAAAAAAACGACTGACTATGTTAGTTGGGTAGTGCTTCTTGCGCTCATGATTTTGGCGCTAGAAATTGCGTTTTTTCATCCAGGCATTATTTTTTCTGTTCTTTTTTCGGCAGGATTCATTTATATTGGAAGAAAAAAATGGCATCGGAAACTTGGGAAAATCGCCTTTTGGCTTGGGTGCATCGGTCTTGTAGTGCACGTGTTCACAATGGTGACATTCAGGTTTTTGCTTGTCGCGCTACTGTTTTATGCCATCATCCAGTTTGCGCAGTCCAAGCGCCACCCTATCGTTATTCGTCCAGAGAGGACAACAACCTTTGCAGAAACAGAAGGCGGTTTTCGTCAACCGCTTTTTCAAAACATGTTGTTCGGTCGGCAAAAAACACCGGAGCGTGCATATGAATGGAGCGATGTGAACATCCAAACAGGCATTGGCGATACAGTGATTGATTTAAGCTATGCGGTCGTTCCGAAAGGGGAAGCGGTCGTCGTCGTTCGTGGCTGGATTGGCAATGTCCACATTTTCGTTCCGTACGAAATGGAAGTAAGTGTCGTTCATTCCGTATTGTTTGGGGCAGCGTCTATTTTTTCAAAGGAAACGGAGCGGCTATGGAATCAAACGTTTATTTATGAAACGTCCGCATATGAAACAGCTGAGCAGAAGCTAAAAATCATCACCTCGATGGCGATTGGAAATGTTGAGGTGAAACGGATATGAATCGGCATATCGTTGGAGGTTTGCTTCTGGCTTTGACCGTTACAGTTATATTATTTCTTTCATACGCTCTCACATTTCCGCCTGCGAAGTGGTCGGCACTATGGAACGAAACGGTGCTTGGTGTGCCGTTTATCGTTTTTTTGTTTATGGCAAGCAGCCTAATTGGTATGTTGTTTGGCGCCGTGTTCGATTGGTTTTGGCGAAAACAATGGCGAGCGATTGAACATGCGTTGTTTCAAATCGAACAAGGAAGTACAGAGCTATCGCCTCAACATATGGCAAAAGAACTTGAGGATGTATGGCGAAGAATCGAGAAACTGCAAAAACATTGGCTCGAACAAACGAAACGTACCCAAAAATTAACGACAGAAAAGGTAGAAAACGAAGAAGAACTGATCGAGCGAATTATTTCGGAAGAACGAAATCGCCTAGCGCGCGAATTGCACGATTCCGTGAGCCAACAACTGTTTGCGGCATCGATGATGATGTCTGCGCTGATGGAAACGTATATAGGAAGCGAACAAGCGAAAAAGCAATTGAAGCTCGTTGAACAAATGATTCACCAATCGCAGCTTGAAATGCGGGCGTTATTGCTCCACTTACGTCCCGTACAACTGAAAGGAAAATCGCTTCAAGATGGAATGAGGGAACTGTTAACGGAACTTGCGCAAAAAGTGCCAATGGAGATCAAATGGAAAATCGAAGACGTGACGCTTGACCGCGGAGTAGAAGATCATTTATTTCGCATTTTGCAAGAATCGGTGTCCAATACGCTTCGCCATGCGAAAGCGAACATGTTAGAAGTGTTGTTGCTTGAGCGAGATGGATTTGTCCTTTTGCGCGTGTCGGATGATGGCGTTGGCTTTGATGTCGAACGAACAAAGAGCGGCTCTTACGGCTTACAGCATATGTACGAACGAGCGGCTGAAATCGGTGGGACGTTAAAAATCGTTAGTGTAAAAAATAAAGGAACTCGGTTAGAAGTGAAAGTACCGCTTGTGTAAGGGGGGAGTAGTGTGATTAAAATATTGCTTGTTGATGACCATGAAATGGTGCGGCTTGGCGTTTCTGCCTACTTGTCGGCTCAACCGGATATGGAAGTTGTTGGGGAAGCAGAAAGCGGAGAAAAAGGGGTGGAACTTGCCCTGCAACTTCGTCCAGATATGATTTTAATGGACTTAGTGATGGAGCCGATGGATGGCATTGAAGCGACGAAACAAATTATCAGCGCGTGGCCGGAAGCGAAAATTATGATTGTGACAAGTTTTTTAGATGATGATAAAGTATATCCGGCGATTGCAGCAGGCGCTGTCAGTTATATGTTAAAAACGTCGAAAGCAAGCGAAATTGCAAATGCGATTCGCGCGACGTTTCATGGGCAATCGGTATTCGAGCCCGAAGTGATGGGAAAAATGATGAACAATCGGCGAAAGCAGTCGCTTCCACACGAACAACTAACGAGTCGCGAAATGGAAGTGTTGCTGTTGATGGCGCAAGGAAAAACGAACCAAGATATTGCCGACGAGTTGTTTATTTCATTAAAAACGGTCAAAGTCCACGTCAGCAACATTTTAGCGAAACTAGACGTTCAAGATCGGACGCAAGCGGTCATTTATGCGTTTAAACACGGATTGGTAAAATAATGCTCGCTTTTATGGCGAGATTTTTTTTATTTTTTGCTTTACATTGACGTTACGTCAACGTTTATCATGAAATTGTCAGGAGGTGAGCGCGTGGAATATACGGTGCAGCAACTAGCAAAGTTGGCGGGGGTGACGAGCCGAACGCTACGTTATTACGATGAAATCGGTCTTTTGCAGCCAGCGAGAGTAAATGCCTCAGGCTATCGCATATACGGAGCGAAAGAGGTCGACCAGCTCCAACAAATTTTGTTTTATCGCGAACTCGGGGTGGATTTAGAAACGATTAAGCAAATCATCACCTCTCCGTCATTTGACGACGTACAGGCGTTGAAACAACATCGCGAAAAACTCTTGGCAGAACGGAGGCGATTAGAGGCGTTGATCGCCAATGTTGAAAAAACGCTATTAGCGAAAGAAGGGAGAATCATGATGAGCGACAAAGAAAAATTTGAGGCATTTAAACAGCAGCTCATTGACGAAAACGAACGAAAATATGGCAAAGAAATTCGGGAAAAATACGGGGAGGAACAGGTGAACAAAGCAAACGAAAAAGTGAAAAACATGACGCCAGCACAATACGAAAAAGCAACAAAACTCGGCGAAGAAGTGTTGCGTGTATTGCATGAAGCGTTTTTGACAGGCGACCCAGCGGGAGAGCTTGCGCAAAAAGCAGCCGATTTACATCGTCAATGGTTAGGGTACTTTTGGGATCATTACTCAAAAGACGCGCATGCAGGATTGGCGCAAATGTACGTTGACGATGAACGATTTAAAGCATACTACGATCAGAAACAACCAGGAACGGCGGAATTTTTCCGTGAGGCGATTTTCATTTATACAGGTAAAAAATAGGCAGGCAGCAGCCTGTCTTTTTACATTGTAAAAGTTTGAAAAGAGATGTATATTTAAATGAGAATGATAATCAAATTTAAGGGTGATAACGATGGAGCAACAATTGTATGACGTGACGATTATTGGTGGTGGGCCAGCAGGGCTGTATGCGACGTTTTATAGTGGATTGCGAGAAATGAAAACGAAGTTGATTGAATATCAGTCGCAGTTAGGCGGAAAATTGCATGTGTATCCAGAAAAAATGATTTGGGATGTTGGCGGGCATGCTCCGATTACAGGAGAGAAATTACGCGAGCAACTTGTTAAACAAGCGCTTACCTTTCATCCAACCATTGTATTAAATGAAAAAGTTGAAACGATTCGGCGAAGAGAAGACGGTATATTCATTTTACAAACATCATCTGGTCAACGACATATATCGAAAACGATCATTATTGCGGTAGGAAGTGGCATATTAAAGCCGCAAAAACTTCAAATTGAAGGAGCAGAAAAGTTTGAGATTACAAATTTACACTATACGGTGAAATCGTTAAAACAATTTAAAGAGAAAACGGTGATTATTTCGGGTGGGGGGAATACAGCGATTGATTGGGCAAATGAACTCGTGCCAATTGCGAAAAAAGTATATGTCACTTATCGTAATGAATCGTTAAAAGGACATGAGGCGCAAGTGACGCAATTATTAAATAGTTCTGCCATTTGCTTTTTCCATACGTCCATTACAAAATTAGTTGCCAGCCCCAACCATGAAATGATTGAGCGAGTGGTATTGACAAATCATGAGACGGGCGATGTGTTTGAACTCGATGTAGATGATGTCATTATTAGCCATGGATATGAACGAGATGCCTCATTGCTTGCCAATAGTGAACTCCCTATTCAAATGGTTGACGAATATTATATTGCGACAAATGCAAAAGGAGAATGTTCTGTTCCGGGCTTATATGCAGCTGGCGATATTTCAAAATATGATGGAAAGTTATATTTACTTACAGGTGCTTTCCAAGACGCAGCGAATGCGGTAAATAGTGCGAAACGTTTCATTGAGCCCACTGCCGATCCGTATGCGATGGTATCTTCACATCACGAAGCGTTTAAGGAGCGAAATCGAGAGTTAGTGAAACAAATGTTAAAATAATAGTAATGCATAAATTCGTTTGTTTCAACGCAAACTTTCGGTAAAACAAACGAGGTGAAAATTTTGCTTAAACAACGAAACATATGGATGATGGTGTTGGGGTTATTTATGTTGACGGCGTACAGCCACCCACTTCATGTGACAACGAAGCAAATGAAATATACAAATGAACTGATGGAAGTCGATTTGAACATTCCGATCGTATCCGGATCGATCAACCAATCTTTCCAACGCCAAGTCAATCGTTTATTGCGTAAGGAGTCGCTTGATTTAAAGCGTGAAGTAGAAAAGCAAGCGCGAGAAAATATGGCAATAAGCAAAAAGGAAGGATTTCCATATCGATTGCATGCGGCAGTTAGTAATTACGAGGTGACGTACAATCAACGTGGCATTTTAAGCATTCCTGTGACGTTATACTGCTATACAGGTGGGGCGCACGGAATGACAGTGAAAGTGCCAAACAATTTCGATTTCCATACAGGGAAATCGTTGCAACTAAGCGACTTATTTAAAAAAGGAGCGAAATACAAACAAGTGATTATAGACGAAGTGATTGCTCAAATCAAAAAAGAAAACGATTTGTATTTTGACAACGCTGTTGCTGTCGTGCAACAGATGCCGAATGATCAACCTTATTATATTACGAAAGATGGTATCGTTATTTATTATGGTCTATATGAGATCGCACCGTACGCCGCAGGTATTCGTGAATTTTTTATTCCATTTTCAACTTTGCGACCGTATATGAAAACGAAGCTAGCGCAATAAAAGCGCTAGCTTCATTTTGATTGTGCTTTATGACGAATGGAAGCCTGTAATGAAGTATAATCGTGAACACCGCCAATAAAAATGCCTCCGATCATAATCCATAAAACAGCAGGAAGCCAACCAAACACAGCCGCTGTAATCGGCCCGACGATCGGTCCGCCTCCAGCGATTGTAGCGAAATGATGTCCAAGTAAAACAGGTTTTTTTGCTGGCACGTAATCTATACCATCATACATTTCATGTGCTGGTGTTTTACGGTTGTGATCGACTCGTAGTTGCTTTTCGAGAAATCGTCCATATGTAAAATAGGCAATGACCAAAATAACTCCACAAACAAGTAACAAAGTGAGTAAATTCAACGCACATCCTCCTCAAATGGTTTTTCAAATACATGTGTAAACGATCGAGCTTTTCGATGAGTAAATAATTGCTTCGTGTCTCAAGAGATTTTAGTAGAATTAAGAAAAAACTATTAATTTTTCAGAAAATTGTGCTAAAATAAGACGAAAAGGAGTTCTCGCGTATGGTTGAAAAGCAACTAAAAGATCGCATTATTGAAACGGCGCTTACGTTGTTCGAAAAATATGGGTATCACGGGGTGACGGTCGATCGCATTGTTGCGGAATGTGGAGCATCAAAAGGCGGATTTTATCATAATTTTAAGTCGAAAGATGAACTGCTTTACCACATTCACGATGTGTTTATTACGTATGTGCTAAATAAAGCGCAAGAAGCATATGTAAAATATAAGACGCCAACTAAGCGGCTATGTGCAATCATTCAGTCGTTTGTTAAAGTTTTTCATATATATAAACCGCACATTACGGTGTTCAATCAAGAGGCGGCGTATTTAAAGCCGGAGTACGCTGAAAAAATTAACGCAAAACGTGAACAATATAAACAAATTATTTTTCAAGTACTTCGGGAAGGTGTGGAAGCAAAGCAGTTTCGCTCGGAACTGTCTATCGAACTAGCGGGGTTGTCGATTATCGGGATGGTGAACTGGATGTATAAATGGTATAAGCCTGATGGACCGATGTCGATTGAACAAATTGCAGCTGCTTTCAATGATTTAATTTTACATTCGCTCTTGACAGAGGAAGCGAAGCGAGATGAAGACATTTCATCACTTCTTTTGTCGCATGTAGGCGACAAGTGATGAGTATTGCATAGCGTACAGACCAACTAGTCGGTTTGAAACAAAAACAGGCTTGTTGGTTTCATATATTTTCATTTTTATAAAGGAGGAGAAAGGCGATGCATTTTGAATTAACGAAAGAGCAACAAATGATTAAAGAGATGGTTCGCGATTTTGCGGAAAAGGAAATTGCCCCATACGCGTCGAAATGGGATGAGGAAGCCATTTTTCCAATTGACACATTCAAAAAAATGGGCGAGCTTGGACTGTTCGGTATTCCGTTCCCTGAACAATATGGCGGTTCGGGGGGAGATACAATTTCTTACGCCATTGCGGTTGAAGAAATTGGTCGGGCATGCGGTGGAACAGGGTTAAGTTATGCAGCAGCTGTATCGCTCGGTGCAAGCCCAATTTACTATTTCGGAACAGAAGAACAAAAAGAAAAATGGCTCGTGCCAATGGCAAAAGGAGAGGCATTCGGTTCGTTCGGATTAACGGAGCCAAACGCAGGGTCTGATGCGGGCGGAACACAAACGCGCGCCGTTTTAGATGGCGATGAGTACGTCATTAACGGAGAAAAATGTTGGATTACAAATGCAGGATATGCCCGCCAAGTCATTGTAACCGCTGTCACTGGTAAAGATGAACGAGGAAAAAATATTATTTCCGCTTTTATCGTTCCGACCGATGCCCCGGGGTTTACGATTAACTGCCATTATGACAAAATGGGCGTTCGCGCATCGAATACGTGCGAACTTGTATTGCAAGATGTGCGCGTACCAAAAGAAAACATACTAGGCGATCCGAAAAAAGGATTTAAGCAGTTTTTATACACGCTAGATGGCGGACGTATTTCGATTGCAGCATTAGCCGTTGGAATCGCACAAGCTGCATTTGAAAAAGCGCTTCAATATGCGAAAGAACGAAAACAGTTCGGCCAACCAATCGCGAAATTTCAAGCGATTCAATTTAAACTTGCTGACATGGCGATGCAGCTCGAACTCGCACGTAATATGGTGTACAAGGCGGCGTGGTTAAAAGATCAAGGCAAACCGTTTACAAAGGAGGCAGCGTTTGCAAAATTATTTGCTTCCGAAACAGGATTTCATATTTGTAACCAAGCGATTCAAATTCACGGTGGATACGGATATATGAAAGAATACGGCGTTGAACGTCATCTCCGCGATATGAAGTTGATGGAAATTGGTGAAGGAACATCAGAAATTCAACGACTCGTCATTGCTCGTCAATTAGGGTGTTAAAGGAGGGAAAGTATGCTTCATACGACAGTTGGACAGTTGCTTGAACAAAAGGCTTTGATGCATCCCGATCATGAGGCGGTTGTGTATGCGGATCGTCAGTTGCGTTGGTCATATCGTCAATTTAATGATTATTGTCGCCTCGTTGCCAAAGGGTTGATGAAACTTGGCATTGAAGCAGGAGAACATATGGCGATTTGGGCAACGAATAAACCGGAGTGGCTTGCGTGCCAGTTTGCGACAGGGAAAATGGGAGCGGTACTTGTTACGGTCAATACGAATTACCGTACGGCCGAACTCGAATATTTGTTAAAACAATCTGATGCGACAACGATTATTTTAATGGAACAGTATCGCGATGCCTCTTATATCGACATGATTTACGAAATTGCACCGGAACTTGCTTACTGTGAACCCGGAAAACTACAAGCAAAACGACTTCCACAGCTACGAAATGTCATCGTATTAAGTGAACAACGTTATCCAGGAACATTTTCATGGCATGACCTCTTAGCCATGGCGGAATATGTCGAAGACGCAGCACTCGATGCACGAATGAATTCCCTCGATCCACATGATGTCATCAACATGCAATATACCTCAGGAACGACAGGATTCCCGAAAGGCGTTATGCTTACACATTACAACATCGTAAATAATGCGTATTACATTGCCGAATGTATGAAACTGACAAAAGAAGATCGGTTATGTATTCCTGTGCCGTTTTTTCATTGTTTCGGTTGTGTGCTCGGCACGCTCGCTTGTGTGACAGTTGGCGCAACAATGGTGCCGCTTGAGCAATTTCATCCGAAGCAAGTATTACAAACAGTGCAAGATGAAAAATGCACAGCACTTCATGGCGTGCCAACGATGTTTATTGCTGAATTAAACGATCCGGATTTCGCATCATATGATTTATCTTCTTTGCGCACGGGCATTATGGCCGGCTCGAATTGCCCAATTGAAGTGATGAAAGCGGTCATCGAAAAAATGGGGGCAAAAGAAATTACGATTGCGTACGGGCAAACGGAATCTTCCCCTGTCATCACGCAAACACGCACAGATGATCCAATTGAATTGCGAGTAGAAACAGTCGGGCGCGCTCTTCCGCATGTAGAAGTGAAAATTGTCGATCCCGTTACAAATCAAGAAGTGCCGCCTGGTGTGCAAGGGGAGTTATGCACGCGCGGATATCATGTCATGAAAGGGTATTACAATAATCCTTCAGCCACACAGGAGGCTATTGATGAAGAAGGATGGTTGCATACAGGCGATTTAGCCGTAATGGATGAAAACGGCTACTGCCGCATTACAGGAAGATTAAAAGATATGATCATTCGCGGTGGCGAAAATATTTATCCGCGTGAAATTGAAGAGTTTTTATATAAACATCCGAAAGTGCTCGATGTGCAAGTTGTTGGCGTCCCAGATGAAACGTACGGAGAAGAAGTAATGGCTTGGATCATTTTAAAAGAAGGGGAACACGCCACAGCTGAAGACATTCGCTCGTTTTGTGAAGGGCATATATCGCGTCATAAAATTCCGCGATATATCGAATTTACAACAGCGTATCCGATGACTGCATCGGGGAAAATTCAAAAATTTAAATTGCGCGAATGGGCGCGGGAGCGAGTCGAACAAGAAAAGCATGTGTAAGGGGGAAAAACATGTTTTCGAAAATACTTATTGCGAATCGGGGAGAAATTGCTTTACGTATCATTCGCACGTGCCAAAAGCTCGGCATTCAAACGGTCGCCATTTATTCGGAAGCCGATGCCAATTCGCTTCATGTGAAGCAAGCGGACGAAGCGTATATCGTCGGAAAAGCGCGGGTGAATGAGAGTTATTTAAATATCGAAAAAATTATTTCGATCGCCAAAGAAACGAAAGCGGAAGCTATTCATCCGGGTTACGGCTTGCTTTCAGAAAATGCAACATTTGCTCGTCGGTGCGAAGAGGAAGGGATCGTGTTTATCGGTCCCCAACCGGATGTGATTGCGAAAATGGGGAGCAAAATTGAAGCGCGACAAACGATGGCGGAAGCAGGGGTGCCAATTGTGCCCGGCATCTCTTTTCCGCTTGCTGATGTCGATGAAGCAGCGAACGTAGCGAACAGCATTGGATATCCAGTTATGTTGAAAGCATCGGCAGGTGGCGGAGGCATTGGCATGCAACTTGTTTATGACGAAGAGCAGCTACGAAAAGCATTTGAAGGAAATCAAAGTCGCGCGACTTCCTTTTTTGGAGATGGGGCGATGTATGTTGAAAAATATATTGACAATCCGCGTCATATTGAAATTCAACTGTTAGCTGATGCGCACGGAAACTGCGTGTATTTATGGGAAAGAGAATGTTCTATTCAACGCCGCCATCAAAAAGTTGTCGAAGAAGCGCCTTCTCCGTTTTTAGACGAAGAGACGCGTCGGAAAATGGGAGAAGCGGCTGTGCGAGCTGCAAAACATATCGGATATACAAATGCAGGGACGATCGAATTTCTCGTAGATGAGCAAAAAAACTTTTATTTCCTTGAGATGAATACACGTCTTCAAGTAGAACATCCTGTGACAGAAGAAATTACAGGGATTGACATTGTCGAACAACAATTGCGCATTGCCGCAGGTGAAAAGCTATCTTTTACACAAGCTGAAGTGAAACGAGAAGGACATGCGATCGAAGTGCGTATTTACGCTGAAGATCCAAACACATTTTTCCCTTCCCCAGGGACGATTACGCGTTTACAGCTTCCTGAAGGGGAACATATCCGCCATGAAATTGCGGTGCAAAGCGGCTCGGTCGTTACCCCGTTTTACGATCCGATGATCGCGAAATGTATTGCTAAAGGAAGCGATCGACAAGCAGCCATCGCCACTATGATTGAAGCATTACATGAATATAAAATCGAAGGAATTAAAACAAACATTCCGATGCTAACGGCTGTATTAACACATGAAGCATTTCAACAAGGACATACGACAACAAACTTTGTGAATATGTATATGAACAAAAAAGGGGGAAAAACACATGCATGAAGTAGTCGCATTGATGGCGGGAAACGTATGGAAAATCGTTGTTCAAGTAGGTGATGTTGTCGAAGAAGGACAAGATGTTGTCATTTTAGAGTCGATGAAAATGGAAATCCCGATCGCGACGGAAGCGGGAGGAGTTGTCAAAGCGATTCATGTGCAAGAAGGAGATTTCGTAAACGAAGGGGACGTATTAATCGAAATCGAATAGGGGGGTATGTATGCGTGTAACGGTGAGAGAAGTCGGTCCACGTGATGGATTGCAAAACGAGCCGATCTTTATTCAAACGGAAGATAAAATTACGTGGATTAATCAATTATCCAAAACAGGTTTGTCATATATTGAAGTGACGTCGTTTGTCCACCCGAAATGGATTCCACAGCTTGCAGATGCGTACGAAGTCGCCTCTCGTATTGAGCGGGTAGAAGGTGTGACATATGCTGCACTTGTCCCGAACAAAAAAGGATTGGAAGGCGCACTAGCCGCGAATATGGATGAAGTGGCTGTATTTATGTCAGCTAGCGAAACGCACAATCGCAAAAACATTAACAAATCCATTGACGAAACGTTCCCGATATTAAAAGAAGTCATTGACGAGGCGAAGCGAGCAAACAAAACAGTTCGTGGTTACGTATCGACCGTATTTGGTTGTCCATATGAAGGAACAGTCAGTATTGAACGCGTCATCTCTGTTTCTGAGCGATTGTTTGAGCTTGGCATTGATGAGCTATCGCTTGGCGATACGATCGGTGTTGCAAACCCTGTGCAAGTGCAACGGGCATTAGAACAACTATTAAAGCGGTTTTCTGCTGAAAAGATGGCGCTTCATTTTCATAATACGTATGGGATGGCACTTGCAAACGTGTTTGCATCGTTGCAGATGGGGATGACTACTTTTGATAGCTCGCTCGGCGGACTAGGAGGTTGTCCATATGCCCCAGGCGCATCTGGCAATTTAGCGACAGACGACTTAGTATATATGCTTGCTCAAATGGGTATCGATTGTGGTGTTCAACTTGAACCATTGACAGAAGCAGCGCGATGGATTGAAGAAAAAATTGGCCGTCCGCTAACGAGCCACCATTCACACGTTGTAAGGAGGAATGCATGATGATGGAAGCTGTTCTTTATTCCACAATTGATGCAGGGGTGGCAGTTGTTACGTTAAATCGACCAGATGCGGCAAATGCTCTATCTGTAAAAATGTTAAACGAATTGCAACGCATTCAAGCGGAACTAAAGTTAAATCGAAACGTGCGTGCAGTCATTGTCACAGGGGCGGGACATAAAACATTTTGTGCGGGAGCCGATTTAAAAGAGCGAGCAAAAATGAACGAAACGCAAGTGCGTCAAACGGTGGGGCTTATTCGGGAGACGATTAATGGATTTGAGCAACTGCCTCAGCCTGTCATTTGTGCACTAAACGGAGGGGCTTTTGGTGGGGGGCTTGAGTTGGCGCTCGCATGTGACATTCGCATTGCTGCTGAACATGCGATCATGGGACTGACAGAAACATCGCTTGGGATCATCCCAGGTGCAGGAGGGACACAACGTCTTCCGCGTCTCATTGGTACTGGGCGAGCGAAGGAGATGATTTACACAGCGAAGCGCATATCCGCACAAGAAGCGGAGCGGATTGGTTTAGTGGAACGCGTTGTTCCGATAGAACAATTGTTGGACGAGGCGCTTACTATCGCAACGACGATCGCCAATAACGCTCCGATTGCCGTTGCTCAGGCAAAAGCAGCGATTAATCATGGGATACAAGTCGATATACAAACAGGGCTTGTCATTGAGCAAATGGCATACGAGCGAACGATTCATACAAACGACCGACGAGAAGGATTGCAAGCGTTCAAAGAAAAACGAAAACCGGTGTACAAAGGGGAGTAATAAATATGATTTCAAACGAACAATTGTCAATCGTTGAACAACTACAACAAAAACGAAAACAAATTGAACAAGGAGGCGCACGCAAATATCACGAAAAAAACGCCGAGCAAGGAAAATTATTTGTTCGTGATCGTTTAAAACTGTTGTTTGATGATGGCTTGCAGTTTGAAGATGCCTTTTTTGCAAACTGTTTAGCGGACGGGCTTCCAGCAGATGGTGTCGTGACAGGGGTTGGAAAAATTAACGGACAAACGGTATGCGTTATGGCCAATGATTCGACAGTTAAAGCGGGTTCATGGGGAGCAAGAACAGTAGAAAAAATGATTCGTATTCAAGAAACAGCCGAAAAATTACGTTGTCCGATTTTATACTTAGTGGACTCGGCAGGGGCTCGCATTACAGATCAAATTGAAATGTTTCCGGGACGGCGTGGAGCGGGACGTATTTTTTATAACCAAGTGAAGCTGTCAGGAAAAGTGCCGCAAATTTGTTTATTGTTCGGACCATCGGCAGCGGGTGGCGCATATATTCCAGCTTTTTGTGATATCGTCATTATGGTCGAAGGAAATGCTTCCATGTATCTTGGTTCTCCACGCATGGCTGAAATGGTTATCGGTGAGAAAGTGACGCTAGAAGAAATGGGTGGCGCGCGCATGCATTGTTCTGTTTCAGGTTGCGGAGACGTGCTTGTGAAAACAGAAGAAGAAGCGATTGCGTTTGCCCGTAAATACTTATCATATTTTCCTGCAAACTTTAGTGAAAAGCCACCAGTAGTAGAACCAAAAGAACCAAAATCATTTCAAAAAACAATTGAAGAGATTATTCCGAAAAACCAAAACGCACCGTTTAACATGTATGATTTAATTGACCGAATTATTGATGAAGGATCGTTTTGTGAAATAAAAAAATTGTTTGCCCCTGAGCTAATTACAGGTCTTGCGCGCATAAACGGACAATCCGTTGGAATTATTGCCAACCAGCCTCGTATGAAAGGCGGTGTACTATTTCACGACTCTGCAGATAAGGCGGCAAAGTTTATTACCCTTTGCGATGCGTTCCATATTCCGCTCATCTTTTTAGCAGACATCCCTGGATTTATGATCGGAACAAAAGTCGAACGGGCAGGTATTATTCGTCACGGCGCAAAAATGATTTCGGCAATGTCTGAAGCAACTGTTCCGAAAATATCAATCATCGTGCGAAAAGCGTACGGAGCGGGGTTGTATGCGATGGCAGGCCCAGCGTTTGAACCAGATTGTTGTTTAGCTTTTCCGCATGCGCAAATTGCTGTTATGGGACCAGAAGCCGCAGTCAATGCGGTGTATGCTAATAAAATTGCCGAATTGCCAGAAGAAGAACGTGCCGCTTTTATTGAACAAAAGCGAGAAGAATATCGGAAAGACATCGATATTTACCGACTCGCTTCTGAAATGGTTATAGATGGTGTGATTGCACCGAATGAGTTGCGTTCTGAACTCATTCGTCGTTTAGATGCATACATGTCGAAATATGTTGTATTTTCTGAACGAAAACATGGTGTTTATCCTGTGTAGTTGTCAAGACATATGGTACAATGGAGGCGATGTGTGCTAACATCGCCTTTTTTTCGGGAAATTTCCCCGGAAATCGACAACATTTGCCCGTGTTGTCGATGAGAAGAAAGATCAATTTGTTTTTAAAAAACACTCTTTGTATTTTTTTTGTATAATTAAGAAAGGAGATTTGGTGTTTGATTTACATATGGCTCATCGCACTATTTTTCATTTATAGCATATTGCCCACTCTGTTTATTCGCATGTTTTCGTTTCGGGTACAGAAAAAAGTAAAAAGCGGTGTAGCATTAACGTTTGATGATGGACCGGATCCGGTGTACACGCCTCAGTTGCTTGATTTGTTGAAAAAATACAATGTAAAAGCGACGTTTTTCGTTGTTGGGTGGAAGGCGGAAAAATACCCACATCTGATTAAACGAATGCAAGAAGAAGGTCATACGATCGGTTTACACCATTATTATCATACGAGCAACTGGCTTCTTCTGCCGCTTGTTACGGAATGGGAGCTTGAACGATCAGCACGTGTCATTGAGTACATTACAGGCGCCCGACCTGTATACTACCGTCCGCCATGGGGACATATAAACATATGGACGTTGTTCATGCAAAAAAAGTATAAAATCGTCATGTGGACATATATTCTTGGTGATTGGAATGCTTCATTAGGTGTTGATCGCCTTTATGAACGACTAATGAGCAGTATAGAAGATGGAGCCATTATCGTATTGCATGATAGTGGTTCAACAATTGGCGCAGATGAACATGCACCCGCCAACACGATTGCAACGTTAGAAAGACTATTCCAACATACAAACGTAAAATGGGTAAAGCTGAATGAAGAGTAAAGGGGAATGGGGAAGTGGAAGCGAACAGCGTGTTAACGTATATTCAATCTCATGGTTATATTGTATTATTTCTTTCTTTATTTTTCGGCATCATTGGCATTCCCGCACCGGAAGAATCGCTTCTATTTTTCGTCGGCATTTTTATTTCGCACGCCCAATTGCATTTATTTAAAAGTTTATTTTTTGCGATTTCTGGGGCAACGATTGGCATGGTTGTCGCCTACGTCGCTGGCTATACGTTCGGTTCCCCGCTCTTGTTTAAATATGGTCATTATATTGGGTTCCATCGCCGCCGTTATCGGTATGTGTATCGCCATTTCCGAAAACGTGCTCTTTTATTGATTCCCTTTGGTTATTTCGTTCCCGGTATTCGTCAATTGTCTCCATATATGGCTGGAGTTGTTCGCTTCCCGTTTCTTCCGTTTCTCTTTTTATCGTTTGTTGGGGCATCGTTTTGGATTTGCTTATTTATATTTGTAGGTAAGTTTCTTGGGGAACGTATTCATATTCCGCTCCATGTATTGCCATGGATCACGTTGTTATTTTTTAGTTTATTTTTCATTGCATTGTATGTGAAAAATAGAAAACAAAAATAAAAGGGAGTTCGCATAATGATGAACATTCTCGTACTACCTTTGTTTCAAATGCCGTCTGGTCATCACCAAGTAGCTGATGCTATGATTTATTCGTTACGTCATCGTTTTCCTGATATACGTTGCGAAAAACTCGATTTTCTTAGTTATTGTAACGAACATATGGAGAAGCGGGTAGCTGATTTTTATCTTCGCTGGATTTCAGTATTGCCACATTCGTATGAGTGGATGTATCAACGATGGATGAGAAAATTCGAGCAGCCGGCCATGGAGCCGTGGTTGCTTTATTTTGAAAAAAAAATGAAGCGCCTTCTTCAAGAAAAAAAACCGCATCTTGTTATATGTACACACTCCTTTCCTTCGCACGTGTTGCAACGGTTAAAACAAAAAGGGATTGTAACCGTTCCTGTTGTCAACGTATATACCGACTTTTTTTTAAGTGGCATTTGGGGGAAAACAGCGATCGATTATCATTTCGTTCCTCATAAAGATGCAAAGCGGTTGCTATGTACAACGTTTCATGTTGAGCCTCGTCGCGTCATTGTCACAGGCATTCCGATTCACGAACAAATTGTTCCTGTTCAAAAAATGAAGCGACGTACAAATAAACGTATTTTAGTAGCAGGCGGTAATCAAGGATTAGGGAAGATGAAGCAATTTTTAATGAACGCCACTCATGCCCAGCTTGTGTATTATGTCTTATGTGGCAAAAATGAAGCGTTGTATCATGAGATAAAAAGTTGGGACAATCCGTGTATTCGTCCGTATCGATATATTTCCGATCCAGCGAAAATGAACGAATTATATGATAAAGTAGATGCTATTGTGACAAAACCGGGCGGTGTGACAATGAGTGAAGCACTTGCAAAACGGTTACCTGCTTTCACACTCTCGTATTTACCAGGGCAAGAACAAATGAATTTACATTATTTAAGAAAAAAAGGACTGATTTATTTTCTTCGCGACAATGAACCATATGATCAACAGTTGCTGCGCGTATTAATGAACGAAGAAGAAATGAACGAATGGGAAAAACGGATCGACGGCTATTGGCTCGAGCGTGAAAAAAGCGCGCAAGAGGCGCTTTACGAATGGATTGAAGCAAATGTATACGCAATGAAAAAGCGATGAGCAGCTCATCGCTTCTATTTTTTTGACTTTCCGTATGTGTCAATGCTTAGTTTTACTTTGATTTGCGCTAACATATCTTTCGTTAGCGGAACTAATCCGTTTGTTGTATATTTACGCCAATCATTTACATTTTGGCGATATAAAGCGCTTGATAGTTGCAACGTATCAACCCCTTCTTTTACTCCGAGGTCGAACAAGTTTTTTATCTCTTTTTCGACTGTTTTTGATGCGTATTCAATAATTTGCTTTTCCGACATGTGCTCGCGCAGTTCAATAATGCTGCCCGCAGCTTGCACCTCAACGGTGAATACGGGGTGGCCGTCTTTTATTTTGTACGATATGTTTGCCTTCGGTCCGCGCACAACGAGCGTGCCAATCATTTTGCCGTTCGGCTTCATGTAAATTGGGGTGCGCCCGGTACCTTTTGTTATCCATCGTAATCCGTCAAGTTTATGACGCGGGATGCATGCTTGTTTATCGTAACGATGTAAAAAACAAACTCCATCTTTTTTTAACATCGGTTTCTTTTTTTTATTTTCCGTCCAACTTTTCTCCTCGACAGAAAGGGAAGGGAGCGGAAACGTAACTGCTTTTTCATTAGAAGCGGCGATCAGCTCATTAAAGCGCTTCGGTTGAATAAAAGAACTTTGTTCATAAATATCGATCGGATTAGCAAGCAACGAAAAATATGGCGAATAATCTAAAAACGGCGTCGTTTCAAAAATACGTTCAATTGGTTGTTTGGTAGCGAACGTCCAAATTGTATGGCGAATTTCATTGTAACGGTCGAGCACATCGATGACGTCATGCACGAGCCCTTTTTTGAGCGCTCGTTCTGTAAAAACGATTCCTTTCACATGTCCCCATGATACACCTTGTTGAATCGCTTGATACAACCGATCGGTCGCCACGTTAAACGTCTCCCCTTTTGCTTTTCCGATCGTCACGGTTGATTTTTGTCTTCCACCGCCCGCTTCGACTTTCGCAAGCCCTGTAAAACTAATGAGTTGGGCGTAGGCAATCACTTGCCCGTCTTCGTAGTCCACGCCGATTGCATGAATATAAGCAAGATGATCAATTTCTTTCATTCCCCAACAGCCCGTTAATACGAAACAAAAGAAACAACAAACAATTGCGCGAATCATGATTCGTCACCCGGCGTATTGTCGTTTGTTTTTAGCATTTTAGGACGGCGTCTAAACTTTTTCCAGCCGCTCGTAATCACCACTTTCCATATGTCTCCTGTCGCTGGAGAAAGCGGTGCTAAGTACGGGACGCCAAACGATGTTAAATTTGCCGCATAAACGAGAAGAAAAAACATTGATGCAATAAAACCGAACAGCCCGAGCAACGATGAAGCGGCCAGGACGATAAAACGTAAAATGGACACTGTCCCAGCTAGCGATTGATTGACGAGTGTAAATGTTGCGATGACGGAAGTTGCAATGACAACGAGTGTACCGGGGGCGGCAAGCCCGGCATTTATCGCTGCCTGCCCGATAATTAACCCGCCAACGACCGATAATGTTTGCCCAATGGCGATTGGAAGGCGCATACCAGCTTCTTTGAAAATTTCAAATAAGCTGATCATAATAAACGCTTCGAGGGGGGCGGGGAGAGGTACCCCTTGTCTTGCCAGAACGATCGTTGCTAATAACGTAAACGGTAGTTGATCTTGGTGATACGTCGTAATCGCTACCCAAAGCCCCGGCAAAAACACAGCGACACTGACGCCGATGAGCCGAATGATGCGTTGAAATGTTACAAACACAAATGATGTACTATTGTCTTCTGATGTATTTAATAAAAATGTTAAATTGGCCGGACCAATTAATGCGGTCGGTGAGCCGTCGATAAAGACAGCAAACCGTCCGCTAAGCAGGGCGTTCACGACAAAATCAGGACGGCCGGAGTAGGCGAAAACAGGAAATAACGAAATATACTTTTCACTTAACAATTCTTCTAGTTGATTTGTTCCTGTTAAAGCATCAATGTTGATTGTGCTTAATCGTCGTTTTAATTCAGCAATTGTCTCTTGATTGATAATGTCTTGAATATATAGAATATCAACTTTCGTTCGGCTTCGTTTGCCGATTAATACTTGTTCGACATGCAAGCTGCTCGTTTTTAACCGTTTCCGTATAAGCGCCACGTTTTTTGCGACTTCTTCAATAAAACCGTCTTTTGGACCACGAATGGACACTTCGGTGTTCGGTTCTTCTGGGTTGCGGTTCGGTGGATTAGCGAGCGAAATCGAATACATCGCTTCCGCTTCGACAAAGTAAATGACTAAATCGCCATTAAAAACGATAAAATCAAGCTGTTGAGCAGAAACTGATTTTCCGATTAAATGAAGTGGCATTTGTTTATATTTCTCAATGTCTGTAACCGAATATAGCGGATATTGTTGTCCCATGCGTGTAATGGTCGGAAAAACGAATTGTTTCAATAACTTTGTGTCACATAATTCTTCGCAATAAATGAAAATAAGCGATAATGGTTTTCGCTCTTCTGAATAAATGGTGGCTGGCATTAATACGACGTCTTTACATTGCGCAAAATGTTCTTTTAACGTTTGTTCATCGACGATCCATTCAGCGTTCATGCGGACGCTCTCCTTTCTTTTATACGTATTGCTAACGCAAGTACGAACAATAACATCGCAAGAAAACAAATGAAGAAAAACGACATCGGCAACACCCATTTTTTTAACATACGAAAAAACGTATCATCGCTCATCGGTGTCATAGCAGCAAAGAACATAACGACATATACGAATAGTAAAATCCACCGTCGTGATGCTTTATTCGTTATATCAAATAGCTCTGGAATAAGCGCAGTTGCCAGTGAAATGCGAATAAATGCTCCGGCGAGCCATTGATAAGCCGATAAAAAATCAAAATGCTCTAAATACGTTCCTAAGTTCACCATGCGCCATTGTTCAAACGCGGGGTAGCGTAAATGGCTTGCTTCCGCTGGACCAAACTCCGTAATCGCTCCAACTGTCGGACCGATCGATAAACTAGCAGCTATCAGTCCGAATAAAACGAGTTTCATAAAGGAAATGTTTGTTTTCATTTGTTGTTGCATAAATAGTAAAAGAACAATTTCTCCGTATCCGGCAGCGACATACATCACACCTTTCCAAACGGGCATCCATCCTTCTTCAAGTATCGGCTTTAGCAGTTCGTAGTTTTTGTGCGGTACGGTCGCTAAAGCGACAAATATGCCAAACAAGACGACGAAAGGTAAAATAATACCTGACGTTTTCGCGATGGATGGCAAACCGATCGAAGCATTATAAAAACAAATGATGCAAAGTGTAACGACAATCGCCCAGTTTGGGGTAGCTGTTAAATATGATGTCGTTGTAAACGTTGTCGTATCTTTTAATGTGACGATGCTAATGATGAGTAAATATAAACATGTGATGGAAGCGATAAAATAGGCAATTGGTGCGCCGACATTTTCTTTCAGCCATTGAAAGATGTGCCTTTGTTGTGATTGTTTCATTGGAAAATAAACGAGAGGAAGAAAAATGACGAGCAATATTAGGCCGATAATAGTTGAAATCCACGCATCTCGCCCAGCTACTTCAAGCAAGATTGGAATGATAATGACGTGATTCATCAGCCCAATCGATAGCATTAAAACAAATAACATTTGTACCGTATTCATAAACACACACCTTTTTTCCTTTTGTATTTTTATCGTTTCCAAACACGGAAATGATATGCATTGTCACCATCTAGGCTTGCTTCGCCATATAAATAACAAAGTAGTTGTGCTACAATAAATGAAGTGAATGAACATTCGAGGAGGAAAAAACATGAAGATAACGTTAGGTATACTATACGGTGGAAAATCGCCTGAACATAAAGTATCTCTACAAACAGCACGTTCCGTCATTAATGCGATAAATAAAGAAAAATTTACAGTCGTGCCCATTTACATTACGACAGATGGACAATGGTTGCGCGGAGAAGCGATTGAAGGGGAAGTGCAACATGTAAACGAACTTGCTTTTCAACAAGGTTTACCAGCGCTCGCTTCGATTGCAAACGGCATTGATGTTATTTTCCCTCTTTTACACGGACCGAACGGGGAAGATGGAACGGTGCAAGGCATGTTAGAATTATTAAACGTACCGTATGTCGGAAACGGCGTGTTAGCATCAGCTGTCGGTATGGATAAAGTCGTTATGAAACAATTGTTTGCTCAAGCAGGGCTAAAACAAGCGCGTTACGTCTTTTTCTTAAAAAATGAATGGGAAAGGCAAAAAGAAAACGTATATGAAACGGTTGAACAAGAGATTGGCTACCCTTGTTTTGTGAAGCCAGCCAACGCCGGTTCAAGCGTGGGCATAAGCAAATGTAAAAACCGTGAACAATTGCAAACGGCATTCCAAGAGGCGTTTCGTTACGATCGGAAAGTCATTGTTGAAGAAGCGATTATCGGTCGTGAAGTGGAAATTGGGGTAATCGGAAACGATAAACCAATTTGTTCGGTTGTGGGGGAAATTGTGCCGAAAAAAGAATTTTACGATTACGAAGCAAAATATGTTGATGGAAATACGGAATTAGTCATCCCGGCAAACGTTACAGATAAAGAATACGAAACGATCAAACAAATGGCACTCGCCGCTTTTAAAGTGCTCGATTTAGCGGGATTAGTTCGCGCCGACTTTTTCTTGACAGCAGATGGAGAGGTGTATATTAACGAAGTCAATACGATGCCGGGCTTTACGCCATTTAGCATGTTTCCGCTCTTATGGAAACATACAGGTATACCGTATGAGGAGTTAATTGAACGTCTCATTCAACTTGCCATCGAGCGATATGAAGAAAAACAAAACATTACGTATATATTTTAAGGTGATCATATGATTATACGTTCATTAGCAGACATTCAAACGATGATTCCTGGAAGTATAATTGATGAGCGATATGCTTCTGTTATGATTCATGGTGTGTCAACAGATACGCGCACAATTGAGAGAGGGAATTTATATGTTCCGTTAAAAGGAGCAACGTTTAATGGCCATCAGTTTGTGAAGGAGGCGTTTGAAAAAGGAGCAGCCGCTGCGCTATGGAGCAAACATGAGCCGAATGCGCCAACGGATGTGCCACTTATTTTTGTGGAAGATTCACTCGTTGCGTTGCAGCAGCTGGCTCATGCGTATCGAAAACAGCTGCGTGCGCGCATCATCGGTGTGACCGGAAGCAACGGAAAAACAACAACAAAAGATATGATTGCATCACTGCTTGGGACGGTATATCGCGTACAAAAGACAGAAGGGAACTTAAACAATCATATCGGTGTGCCGCTCACACTGCTTCGTTTAAAAGAAGAAACAGAGTATGCCGTTGTAGAAATGGGAATGAGTGGATTTGGGGAAATTGAGTTGCTTTCCACTTTGGCTGAACCAGATGTTTCTATCATCACAAACATTGGTGAATCACATTTGCAAGAACTCGGCTCGCGTGAAGGTATTGCGACGGCAAAGTTTGAAATTGTGAAAGGATTAAAACGCGACGGTTTATTTATTTACCACGGGGATGAACCGTTACTGCAAACACGTGTGGAAAACGCTAATCTTTCGCATGTTCAAACGTTTGGAATGGCACCGACAAACGATTATTATCCGCTAGACATTCGTGTTCAAGCGGACGGAACGACGTTTGTGGTCAATCATTGGCCAAACGAAACGTTTCGTATGCCACTTCTTGGCCGCCATCATGTGATGAATGCTCTTGCAGCGATTGCAGTTGCTCGGTTTGCTTCTGTGGACATCGATCATATTAAAGAAGGCTTTTTACGTTTATCTGTCACAAAAATGCGTACAGAAGTTATAAAACGTTCTGACGGGGTGACAATCATTAACGATGCATACAACGCAAGCCCAACATCGATGCAGGCTGCGCTTGAACTGCTCGGACAACTGACAGGATACCGTAAGAAAATGGCCATTGTTGGCGATATGCTTGAATTAGGTGAACAAGAGATTGCTTTTCACGAACAAATTGGTGAGATGATCGATCCGCAAAAAATAGATTATGTGTTGACATATGGTGAACGTGCCAAAGCGATCGCTGAACGCGCAAGCAAGCGGTTTAGCGAGGGGCGTGTTCGGGCGTATGACGATAAATCCGAATTAGCAGCGGATGTACGAGGGATAATAGAAGCAGGTGATGTCATTTTACTTAAGGCATCTCGCGGTATGAAGCTCGAGGAAATCATTTCTTTGTTAAATCATTAAAAAGAGGCGTGCAATTTGTTGAAAACATATGCATAAAATGGTATGATGAACGAGAGCTGTTTACGGAATGAATTTCAACAAGGCACTTCCGTCTATACGGGAATGCCTTTTTTCGTAAGTTATTTGAAGAAGGAGTATGAAAACATTGGTTACATTTAATGAATTTGGATTAAGTCCAGAATTGATGAAAGCAGTTAGTAAAATGGGATTTGAAGAGGCAACGCCGATTCAAGCGGCCACCATTCCGCTCAGTTTGCAAAATCGCGATGTCATCGGGCAAGCGCAAACGGGAACAGGAAAAACGGCGGCATTTGGCATTCCGCTTATTGAAAAAATTGATATGAACAACGATGCGGTGCAAGCAATCGTTGTTGCGCCGACGAGGGAACTAGCGATTCAAGTATCTGAAGAACTATATAAAATCGGTTCCACAAAGCGTGTGCGCGTGTTGCCGATTTACGGCGGACAGGATATTGAACGGCAAATTCGTGCTTTAAAAAAACACCCGCACATTATTGTTGGTACGCCTGGGCGCATTTTAGATCATATTCAACGTCGCACACTTCGCTTGCAACATGTGCATACAGTCGTATTAGACGAAGCAGATGAAATGTTGAACATGGGCTTCGTTGAAGATATTGAAGCGATTTTAAGCCATGTGCCGACAGAGCGTCAAACGCTTCTTTTTTCAGCGACGATGCCAGAACCGATTCGCCGCATCGCTGAGCGATTTATGAACAATCCGGAACTCGTTCGTGTGAAAGCGAAAGAAATGACTGTTCCGAATATCGAACAATATTATATTGAAATTCAAGAAAAGAAAAAGTTTGATACGTTAACGCGCTTGTTAGATATTCAATCACCTGAGCTAGCGATTGTTTTCGGAAGAACGAAACGCCGTGTCGATGAGCTAGCGGAAGCACTCAACTTGCGCGGCTATGCGGCGGAAGGCATTCATGGCGACTTAAGCCAAGCGAAACGCTTATCTGTATTGCGTAAGTTTAAGGAAGGTTCCATCGATATTTTAGTCGCAACAGATGTAGCGGCGCGTGGTTTAGATATTTCTGGTGTCACACACGTATACAATTTCGATATTCCACAAGATCCAGAAAGCTATGTTCATCGTATTGGCCGAACAGGGCGTGCTGGGAAAACAGGAATGGCGATTACGTTCGTTACTCCACGTGAAATCGGACAGTTGCACCATATCGAAAAAACGACCAAGCGGAAAATGGAACGGATGAAACCGCCAACGTTAGATGAGGCGCTTGAAGGGCAACAGCGGGCAGCGATTGAAAAACTGCTTGCGACAATTGAACATAACAATTTGGCGTTTTATAAACGGGCGGCGGAGGAATTATTAGAAGAGCACGACTCTGTTTCGCTTGTTGCCGCATGTATTAAAATGTTAACAAAAGAGCCGGATATGACACCGGTGCAGTTGACAGAAGAGCCACCGCTTATGAAAAAAGAGAAAAAGCGACAAGTACAAACGCGTCAACGTCGCAATGAGACGCGCAGCCGCGGATCGAAAACGCGCACAAAGCGATAGAAGCTGTCTGGAAAGATAGCTTCTTTTTCTTTACAGGAGGGACGTAGATGATCGTTGGTATTGGTATCGATATTGTCGAATTACATCGCGTGGCAGAGCTAATGGAACGTCAGCCGAAATTTATCGAGCGCATTTTAACACACAATGAACATATTCGTTTTCAACAATTATCGTCAAAACGAAAAATTGAATTTGTGGCTGGGCGATTTGCAGCAAAAGAAGCGTATGCGAAAGCGTTAGGGACGGGGATTGGTACACATGTTTCTTTTCACGATATTGAAATAAAAAATGACGAAAACGGCAAGCCGTATATTATTTCTCCATCCATGGATGAACGTGTGCACGTTTCGATTTCACATAGCGAACATTATGCAGTTGCGCAAGTAATCATTGAACGCTTGTCAAGCTAGTCTGCATATTCTCCCGTTTGACCTCATATGATGGCTTATGAAGGAAGTCCAAATGAGGTAAAGGGGTTGAAAACATGAGACGAACATGGCTTTTTTGGTGCCTGCTTCTTTTGGTTGTAGGCAGTTTGGCCGCTTGCGGAGAAAAGTCGCAACAAGATGTATTAAAGGCGCTCGATGAGAAAGTACAAACGATGTCTGGGTACAAAGCCGAAGCAAAAATGACGCTGCAAACAGGGACGGAGCCACAAGTATATGAAATTGAGATTTGGCATAAGTCTCCAAATTACTATCGCGTGAACTTGAAAAACGCCCAGCGTGATCAACATCAAATGATTTTGCGCAACGACGAAGGAGTATTTGTATTAACGCCTGCACTAAATAAAAGTTTTCGCTTTCAAAGCGACTGGCCGCAAAACGCAAGTCAAGTATATTTGTATGAATCGCTCGTAAAAGACATTTTAGCTGATACGAAAGCGGATTTTAAAGCGACAAAAAACCATTACGTGTTCCAAACGAAAACAAATTATGAAAACAAAAAAATGTTACCGAAGCAAGAGATTACGTTAAATAAAAAAGATTTAACACCGGTAAAAGTGACGGTCATGGACGTTGACTCCCAACCGATGTTGACTGTTGAATTTTCCAAAGTTGAATGGAATGCTTCGTTTGATGATAACGCTTTTGATGTAAGTAAAAACATGACAAGAGCGAAGTTAGAAAATGAACAAGAAGCGACGACAGCAGCAAACCAACAAGCAGCGCCGGTCATGTATCCGACATACGAACTCGATGGTGTGAAACTTGTTGAAGAAAAAGAATTTACAACAGCAAATGGCAAGCGGATGGTGATGACATTTGCTGGGGAAAAGTCGTTTACGCTTGTACAAGAAAAAGCGCATGCTGTACCGACAGCAAACGTATCGACAACTGTTAAAGGTGAGCCTGTTGATTTAGGGTTTGCTGTTGGAGCGCTGGCAAACGGCACGTTGACGTGGACGTATAAAGGTGTCGATTTTATTCTCGCTTCACAAGATTTAACGAAAGAAGAAATGGTTGCGATTGCCCGTTCGGTGCAAGGGAAGGTTATGAAGTAAGACTCGCGCGGCGAGTCTTTATTTTTTTTGTTGACATGATGCAAGGGCAAAAGAAATAATCAAACGTGAACATATTTTTAAAGGGGCTTTGAAGGATGGAGAAAGCATTTTACCGCGATACATGGGCAGAGATTGATTTAGATGCGATTTTTTATAACGTACAGTCAATGAAACAGCATGTTGGATCTCACGTTGAAGTCATTGCTGTCGTGAAGGCGAACGCTTATGGACATGGGGATATTCAGGTGGCGAAAACAGCGCTTGAAGCAGGTGCAACACGTTTAGCCGTCGCTTTTTTAGACGAAGCGCTCGCTTTAAGAAAAAAAGGCATTTCTTTAGACGTACCGATTCTCGTACTTGGGGCAACAAAACCTCAATATGCGCCGTTAGCCGCTAGTCAAAACATTGCGCTCACTGTTTTTCGGGCGGATTGGTTTGAACAGGCGATCGTGTATGCCCCGTATGAACAACCGTTGAACGTTCACATGAAGTTAGATACAGGGATGGGGCGATTAGGAGCGAAAACAAAAGAAGAAGTGCAGCAAATGATATACGCAATCGAACAGCATCCTAGTTTCATACTCGAAGGAGTATACACACATTTTGCAACAGCTGATGAACAAAATATAGACTATTTTTCATTTCAATATGATACGTTTCTACACATGCTAGAATGGTTGTCGATTCAGCCACCGCTCATTCATTGCGCCAATAGTGCAGCAGGACTACGTTATCCCGATCGTATATTCAATGCGGTTCGTTTCGGTATCTCAATGTACGGATTAGCACCGTCGCAAGAAATGAAATCATTGTTACCTTATCCGTTAAAAGAAGCGTTTTCGCTTCACAGTCGCTTAACGCATGTAAAAAAAGTGAAAGGCGGAGAAAAAATAAGTTACGGAGCGACATATGAAGCGGAGACGGATGAATGGATCGGCACAGTTCCGATCGGTTATGCTGACGGATGGTTACGTCGGATGCAACATTTTTCTGTGCTCGTTGATGGAAAACGTGCCCCAATTGTTGGACGGGTTTGTATGGACCAAATGATGATTCGTTTGCCGTATGAGCTTCCTGTCGGTACAAAAGTGACGCTCATCGGTGAACAACAAGGGGACCGTATTTCCGTTGATGATGTTGCCGCGCATGTAAATACGATTAATTATGAAATTCCTTGTACAATTAGTTATCGTGTTCCCCGTATTTTTTTAAAAAACAAGAGTATAATTGAAGTGAGAAATGCGGTATTATAGTAGATGGGTGTGACGAGAATGGTCGTTTTCGAAAAATTTCTACAAAATTTGGGCGAATGATGCTGGAAATGACTTTGCATCGCGAAGATGAAATGGTATGATGTAAATTGGGAGCAACTATGTGGTTGTAGTTTAGTTGGAGGTGTGTGTTTGTGTCTGAATCCAGCGCAACAACAGAAATTGTTATTCGGTTACCGCAGGCGTTAGTGAGCGAATTAGATGGAATTGTGAAGCAAGAAAACGGCACCCGAAATGAACTGATTTATCAAGCGATGAAAATGTACATCCGTGAGCGGAAAAAGCGTCAAATTCGAGAAGCGATGAGACGTGGGTATATGGAGATGGCGAAAATTAATTTGTCGCTTGCGTCGGAAGCTTTTCTTGCAGAATATGAAGCTGACCACACCGTTGAACGCTTAGTTAGCGGGGGGTAATCTTTTGATTGTCAAACGTGGTGACGTGTATTTTGCCGATCTTTCTCCAGTAGTTGGATCAGAGCAAGGGGGCGTGCGCCCTGTGCTTGTTATTCAAAATGACATCGGGAACCGTTTTAGTCCAACCGTCATCGTTGCTGCCATTACTGCGCAAATCCAAAAAGCGAAGTTGCCTACACATGTTGAAATCGACGCAAAGCGCTACGGATTTGAACGGGACTCTGTCATTTTACTTGAACAAATTCGGACGATTGATAAACAACGTCTGACAGATAAGATTACCCATCTAGATGATGAGATGATGGATAAAGTAGATGAAGCGTTGCAAATTAGTCTCGGTCTCATTGATTTTTAATATGCTGGAAAAATAGCTACGTTGTGTAGCTATTTTTGTTTAGGGGAGGAATTTTGTTTGGAGCTACTAAAGCAACTAGCTGCGCAATTAAACATTCCATTTATACATGTACAACACGTCATTCAACTTCATGAGGAAGGGAATACGATTCCGTTTATTGCGCGCTATCGAAAAGAAATGACTGGTGCGCTCGATGAAGTGCAAATTCGCACCATTTTAGATGAATGGAATTACTTGCAAAACTTAGCAAAACGAAAAGAAGAAGTGATTCGTTTAATCGATGAACAAGGAAAGTTAACGAATGAGCTGAAAGAAGCGATTACAAAAGCAACGAAACTGCAAGAGGTGGAAGATTTATATCGCCCGTATAAACAAAAACGACGAACGAAAGCGACAATCGCAAAAGAAAAAGGGCTAGAACCTTTTGCAGAATGGTTATTAACGTTTCCTAATGAGTCAATTGCAGAGCGAGCGAAATTATTTATTGACGAACAAAAGGAAGTACGTACGATCGATGAGGTCATTCAAGGGGCCAAAGACATTATCGCTGAAAAAGTGTCAGATGATGCAGCCCTTCGGCAATGGATTCGTCAACAAACGTGGCAAACGGGCACCATTGTTTCTTTTGGAAAAGAAACGGAAAAAGACGAAAAGCGTGTATTTGAAATGTACTACGACCACCGTGAGCCGATCGCCAAAGCACCTGCTCATCGTATCTTAGCGATGAATCGGGGTGAAAAAGAAGGAATTTTACGCATTGACATTGACGTAGATGCGGACCGAATGACCGCATACATTCGTCAACAAATCGTAACGAACGAACAATCATCGGCCGCTCCCATTGTTGTGGAAGCGATTGAAGATGCATATAAACGTTTAATTGCTCCATCAATTGAACGGGATGTGCGAAATGAGTTGACAGAACGCGCGGAAGAACGAGCGATTCACATTTTCGCTGAAAATTTGCGCAATTTATTGTTACAACCACCATTAAAAGGGAAAGTTGTTTTGGGAGTAGACCCAGCGTATCGAACAGGATGTAAGTTAGCTGTTGTCGATGAAACGGGAAAAGTACTTCATATCGATGTCATTTACCCGCATCCTCCGAAAAATGAAGTTGAAAAAGCAAAAGAAAAATTAAAGCAATTACTTCATACGTATCAAGTGGAGCTAATTGCCATTGGGAACGGAACGGCGTCGCGAGAGACAGAGCAGTTTGTAGCCGATACAATTTCTGAGTGGGACGGAAACGTGTTTTATTTGATCGTCAATGAAGCAGGGGCAAGTGTATATTCTGCATCAGATTTGGCGCGTAAAGAGTTTCCGCATTTGCAAGTGGAAGAGAGAAGCGCTGTCTCGATTGCCCGTCGTGTGCAAGATCCACTTGCTGAATTAGTAAAAATAGATCCAAAATCTGTTGGGGTCGGCCAATATCAACATGACGTGTCGCAAAAAAAGCTTGAGCAATCGTTGCAGTTTGTTGTTGAAACAGTAGTCAACCAAGTTGGTGTGAACGTTAATACTGCTTCTCCAACGTTATTGCAATATGTATCGGGCCTAACAAAGACGGTAGCTGAAAACATTGTGAAATATCGGGAGGAGCACGGGAAGTTCTCGAATCGCACGCAATTAAAACATATTCCACGCCTTGGTGCGAAAACGTACGAACAATGTATCGGGTTTTTACGTATTTTAGATGGGGATGAGCCGTTAGATCGCACACCAATTCACCCCGAGCGATATGAAGAGGTATATCAATTGCTACATCGCCTTGGCTTTTCAACAGAGGCGATTGGAAGTGAGCAGTTGCGAGGGGCGCTTGAAGGAATTAACATCGAAGAAGTAGCACAAGAACTGAATATCGGCATATTGACACTTCAAGATATCATCGATGCATTGAATCGCCCGGAACGTGACCCGCGTGATGATTTGCCAAAACCAATCTTAAAGAAACATGTGTTAAAGATGGAGGATTTAAGAAAGGGAATGGAGTTAGAGGGCACCGTACGAAACGTCGTCGATTTTGGAGTATTTGTAGATATTGGTGTGAAACAAGATGGACTTGTTCATATTTCGAAACTAAGTACGCGATATGTCAAACATCCGCTTGATGTTGTGTCTGTCGGAGATATTGTGAAAGTATGGGTTGATTCGGTCGATTTACAAAAAGAGCGCATCGCTTTAACAATGATTCCACCAACATTGGAAAACACACTGTCATGAGCAGTGTGTTTTCCGATAAAAAAACCAACATTGATTGAGAAGTTTAATTTGTGCGCGATTTTTCTCATAATATGCACGCCGCATTTGATTTTTTAACCACATCGGCATAATATCACCTTCAAATTGTTTTTTATTATGTTATGAGTAAAAGAGCCCAATGGTGAAAGGACGGAAGTAAAATGGATGAGCGTGAATTACAGGCGCTTGTTGAGCGCATATCGTTGGATGTATTTCATAAACCATTTCGTCATCGTGCGGTATTTAATGATCGATTACGCACGACTGGTGGGCGATATGTGCTTTCTACACATCATATCGAACTAAATAGAAAATATTATGAGCAGTACGGAGAAGAAGAACTCATTCAAGTCATTAAGCACGAATTATGTCACTATCATTTGCATCTTGAAGGAAAAGGCTATCGCCATCGCGATCGTGATTTTCGCGAATTATTACAAAAGGTACAAGCTCCACGTTTTTGTAAGCCTGTTTTATTATCGAAGACAAAAAAAGAACATTATTACAAATGCACATCATGTCGCTATATGTATGTGAGAAGAAAAGCATTAGATACAACTCGATACGTATGCGGCTTTTGTCGAGGGAAATTGAAAAAAATAAAAAGAGAGTGTTGACAAGTCAAATCTTTCTGTGCTAAATTATAAAAGCCGTCGTTATTCGACGTTCGGCGAAGAAATAAAATAAAAAAGATAGTTGACAGAGCAAAAAAGAGTAAATATAATATAAACAGTCCTTATGATTTGATTGTTCCGCAGTAGCTCAGTGGTAGAGCACTCGGCTGTTAACCGAGCGGTCGTAGGTTCGAATCCTACCTGCGGAGCCATTGGAGAAGTACCCAAGTGGCTGAAGGGGACGGTTTGCTAAACCGTTAGGTCGTTCTTTTACGGCGCGCGGGTTCAAATCCCGCCTTCTCCGCCAGGAAGATGTTGAATATGGCCCGTTGGTCAAGTGGTTAAGACACCGCCCTTTCACGGCGGTAACACGGGTTCGAATCCCGTACGGGTCATCGTTTGGAGTGCTCATTTTGTTCACTCCATTTTATTTCGGAGGATTAGCTCAGCTGGGAGAGCACTTGCCTTACAAGCAAGGGGTCGGCGGTTCGATCCCGTCATCCTCCACTCTTTGTGGTCCCGTGGTGTAGTGGTTAACATGCCTGCCTGTCACGCAGGAGATCGCGGGTTCGATCCCCGTCGGGACCGCCATTTAAAAACTTAATTTATTTAAAGTTGTTTGTTGTTGGGCTATAGCCAAGCGGTAAGGCAACGGACTTTGACTCCGTGATGCGCTGGTTCGAATCCAGCTAGCCCAGCCATGAATGTGATGAGCCATTAGCTCAGTAGGTAGAGCATCTGACTTTTAATCAGAGGGTCGGAGGTTCGAGTCCTCCATGGCTCACCATGTATGCGGGTGTGGCGGAATTGGC